>CAMDVZ010000288.1 GCA_945878895.1 Caenispirillum bisanense
GACCGACAGTGAATCAGGCCGCCATTGCCGGCGCCAGGAAAAAGTCACAGCCTCTCGGGACGACAAATAATGCTGGGGCGTCCGGCGGTGGACATAAGCCAGCCGTCGCCATGATTTGCGCCGTCGACTGGTGCCGCACCGCTCGCCGACGACGGCCCCTTCCGCGCCTTGGCCCCGCGACATAGCATCGTCGAACCGCGAGCGACGAACGCGTGCGCGCCAGCGCGTTGTCGCATCGCGCACACCAACAGGAGCCCCCATGGCCATCGAACCCCGCTCGCCCCGCCTGGCCGTCCTGATCGACGCCGACAACGCCTCCGCCCGCATCGCCGACGGGCTGTTCGAGGAAGTCGCCAAAATGGGCGAGGCGAGCGTGCGCCGCATCTACGGCGATTTCTCCAGCAGCCGCCTGCGGGCGTGGTCGGACATCCTCGCCCGCCACGCCATCATCCCGCAGCAGCAATTCGCCTACACCACGGGCAAGAACGCGTCCGACATCACCCTGGTGATCGACGCCATGGACCTGCTGCACAGCGGCCGGTTCGACGGCTTTTGCCTCGTATCATCGGACAGCGATTTTACCCGCCTCGCGTCGCGCATCCGCGAGCAGGGTGTCGACGTGTTCGGCTTCGGCGAACAGAAGACGCCCGAGAGTTTCCGTCAGGCCTGCCGGCGCTTCATCTACACCGAGAACCTGTTGCCCGCGCCCGTGGTAGTGCCCGGCCGCGATGCGCCGGTGCGCTCGCGCGCGCTGGAGCCGCTGCATGCCGCCGCGCCGATCCTGCTGCGGGTGATCGCGCAGATGGACAGCGAGGACGGCTGGGTCGATCTCGGCACTTTCGGCCGTCTGCTGTCCCAGATGGCCTCCGATTTCGATTCCCGCACCTACGGCTTCGGCAAGCTGAGCGACCTCGTGCGCAAGACCGACGCCTTCGAGGTCGACCAACCCAAGGGCGGCAACATGCGCATCCGCGCCAGGACGGTGGCGGCGATGCCGGCGGCTGCGATCACGGCCCCCGCGGCGACGACGGCACCGCGCCCCCGGAGACGACGGGCGAGGACGCCACGGGCGAGTGAGTGAACGACGGACGCGTGAAAGGCGAAGTGGCAGCCAGCCTCCAACTTCTTCTCATACCTTCCCCCGCCGTTGGCGAGGGAAGGTATGAAAAATGGTGCAGCAGCTTCGCCCGCCCCGCGCTCACGCCACCCTCGGCAAGACCTCGTCGGCCAGCAGCCGGAACGACTCGCGGCTGAGCGGGGCGGCGAGCAGGTAGTTGAGGCCGACTTCCTCGCGCAGGGCCGCGATGCGGTCGACCAGTTCGTGGGGGGTGCCGTGCAGGATGACGTGGTCCATTTAGCGCCCCAGCGGGTCCTCGCCGTGGTTGATCGTCGGCACCTGCATGGTTTTTTCCGGATTGGTTTGCAGCACCTTGGCGTGGCCGGGTCCGGCGTAGGCCGACAGCAGCCATTGTGCGCCGCGCCGCGCCACCTCGGTCGCCTCGGCTTTCGTTTTGGCGACCGCGATCAATCGCGCCATCGGGATGTCGCGGCCGGCGTCGGAGAAACCGGCTTCCGCCAGCCGCCGCGCGTAGAGGCGGCGCTTCTCGCCGAGTTCGGTCGTGGTGGCGTGCGGGTCCATCAGGATCGAGAAGCCGCGGCTGGCGGCCCAGTCGATGGCCGGCGCCGAGGTGGCCGCCATCCAGACCGGCGGATGCGGTTTCTGCAACGGTTTGGGCAATACCTCCAGCCCGTCGAAGCGATAGTTGGCGCTGGCGTATGTCAGCCGTTCCTGCGTCCACGCCTGCAAGACGATGTCGACGGCCTCGCGGAAACGCTCGGTGCTCTCGGCCGGCGGGACGCCGAAGGCCTCGAACTCCAGCGGCGCGAAGCCACGTCCGGCGCCCCAGTTCACCCGCCCGCCCGAGATCACGTCGAGCAGCGCCACTTCCTCGGCCAGCCGCAGCGGATGATAGAGGGCCGCCAGCGACACCGCCGTGCCGATCCGCAGCCGCTTCGTGCGCGCCGCCGCCAGCACGCCGACCATATGGACCGACGGGCAAACGCTGTAGGTCGTGAAATGATGCTCGGCCAGCCACACCGCGTCGAAGCCGCCGCGATCCATGATCCCGATCCGCTCCAGCGCGCGGGCGTAGACATCCTCCAGCGGGCCGTGGCGGCCGGGCCAGCTGAAGAACTGAAGGATGCCGAACTTCATCCGCGCCTCCCCATCCGATCGCGGCGACAGTAGAGCACGATTCGCGGGCAAGGCGATGCCATCACGCTTTCATACCTTCCCTCGCCAATGGCGGGGGAAGGTGCCCGAAGGGCGGATGGGGGTGGGGCGTGGGTCAGGCACGATGATCGGATTTACACGTGACCTCGATACAACCGCGCGAAGCGCAATCACTTCTCCTTCGTCGCGGTTGCCGACCGTGGAAACATGAAGGTGTTGCGCTTCGCGCCCGCGTGTCGAGGTTGCCCGCGATTTCGGACATCGCGCCCGTTGAAGCACCCACCCCCATCCGCCCTTCGGGCACCTTCCCCCGCCGTTGGCGAGGGAAGGTATGAGTTTGGTGCCGCCGCGATCGATCAGGCGTTGCCGACGCCGCCCGAGACGATTTCGCGGGCGATCACCATGCGTTGGACTTCGCTGGGGCCCTCGCCGATGCGGCGGATGCGCATCTCGCGGTACCAGCGCTCGAGCGGCAGGTCCTTGGTCATCCCCATGCCGCCGAAGATCTGCATCGAGCGGTCCACGACGCGGCCGCCGGCTTCCGAGGCGGTCAGTTTGGCCATCGCGGCCTCGGTGCGGAAGGGCTCGCCGCGCAGCGCCTTCTGGGCGGCTTCGAGGGTGAAGTAGCGCGAGGATCGGATGTCGAGTTCGTTGTCGACCAGCATCCATTGCACGGCCTGGCGGTTGGCCAGCAGCTCGCCGAAGGTCGAGCGGATCTTGGCCCATTCGATGGCCATCTCGTTGGCCTTGATGGCGACGCCAATGCAGCTGGCGGCGTAGGGGATGCGCTGGCGGCTCAGGCGGTCGTTGGCGATGGCGAAGCCCTTGTTGACCTCGCCCAGCACCTGGGCGTCCGACACCCAGCAATCCTTGAACTCCAGCTCGGTGGCGTAGCTGGCCGAGCGCAGCGTGTGGACGACGCGGCGCACGTGGAAGCCCGGCGTGTCGCTGTCGACGATGAAGCAGGTGATGCCGCCGCGGCCCTTGGAGGCGTCGGTGCGGGCGAACACGATGCCGTACTGGGCGCGGTCGGCCCCCGAGATGAAAATCTTGCTGCCGTTGATGACCCAGCCCTGCTCCTTGCGCTCGGCCCGGGTCTTGATGGCGCGCGCGGGGTCGCTGCCGCCGCTGGGTTCGGTGAGGCCGAAGAACACCTTCTTCTCGCCGCGCAGGGTCGGGAACAGGTAGCGTTCCTTCTGGTCGGCGTTGGCCTCGAACAGTTGCGCCAGACCAGCACCACCGAACACGCCGTAGCAGGGCACGTAGAGGCCTGCCCGGTGCTGCGACATCTCGATGGCGAGCAGGGTGCGGGTGACGATGTCGATGTCGGGGCCGCCGAACTCCTTCGGGATGTCGATGCCGTAGAGCCCCATCGCCTTGGTCTTGGCGACCAGGCGGGCGTGGTCGGCGGGATCGAGCTCCGCACCGTCGGGGTCGAGATTGTCCTCCAGCGGCACGATCTCCTCGCGCACGAACTTGCGCACCATGTCGATCAGCATCTGTTGCTCGGCGTCGGGCCGGTAGTCCATGGGTCGGTTCCTTCGGGTGGGGTCTGGTGGCGATCGAAAGGGTTGGTGGAGGCGGCGCGGAGGCTTCTCGGCGGTCGCGCGACCTGGCGCACTTCCGTGTGCTGCGAAACCGGTGTCATCCCGAGCTTGTCGAGGGACCTTTCCTCTTCATCCCGGCCGCGCGAGCCGGCGATGGCCGCCGCGCAAAGGTCCCTCGACAAGCTCGGGATGACACCGCGTGTGTATCGCCCTCGTGCGTCGACACGGAGCGCGCGCCCCGCCTCACGCCGGGCTGAGGCGGCCGAGTTTCGGCGGGTTGGCGCGGTTGTCGAGCGGCAACTCGCCGTGGTCGGCCTGGTGGACCATCAGCATCTCGAACCAGCGCGTGCGGTACTGCTGGTTGACCTCGAAGCGGAAGCTGAAGCCGGGGCCGCGGGCGGCGAGTTCCCGTTGCAGTTCGGAGCGCAGGCCGAAGGTGGTGCGGGCGCCGGCCTCGCCGATCATCACGATCGTGCCGGATGCGTCGGCGATCTGGTAGACGCCGAGCTGGCCCTGGACCCTGGCGGTCTCGGCGGCGTCGAGCGAGCGCCAGGGTTTGTTCAGACGCAGGCGCATGGCGTCAGCTCCCCTTGAAGGTGGCTTTGCGCTTTTCGAGGCGGGCCTTCATGCCCTCCTGCGCGTCTTGGCTTTTCATCGCTGCTTGCACGAGCGCGTCGATGTCGGCGTGCGGGATGGCGTCGCGGAACTCCATCTGGCGCACCGTCAGGCCCTTCATCGCCTTGAGCGACAGCGGCGCGTTGGCGGCGAGACGCTCGATGATCTTCGACGCCTCGGCCTCCAGCCCGGCCGCCGGCACGCAACGCGCGATCAGCCCCAGCGCATGCAGTTTGGTGGCCGGCAGCGGATCGCCCAGCAGCAGCATTTCGCGCGTCGTGACCGGCCCCAGCACCTCCATCAGCTTCTTGGCGAGGAACCAGTTGGGGGCGAGACCGACCTGGGCCAGCGACATGCCGAAGCGCGCGCTGTCGGCCGCCACCACCAGATCGCAGTGCAGCGCCAGCTCGTTGCCGCCGGCGATGGCGTCGCCATGCACGATGGCGACCACGGGCAGCGGGCACAGCTCGATGGCGCGCAGCATGATCTCGATGCCGCTGGCGCTGCCGCCGCCGATCGTCTCGCGCCGCTCGGCCATGTCGAGGCCGGCGCAGAACACGGTGCCCTTGCCGCGGATCACGATCACGCGGTCGTCGGCCGCCACCGGCGCCTGCAGGGCCGCGATCATCTCGCGCAGCAGCTCGCTGTCGAGCGCGTTCTTCTTCTCCGGCCGGTTCATCCAGATCGTGGTGACCGGGCCGTTCTTCTCGACGATGACTTTCGACATTGGCGTCCTCCCGGCCACGAAGCTAGACGAGCGCCGCTTCCGGGTCGAGCCGGCGAAAACGCAAGCCGGGTCTACCGCAAGCGTTCCAGCAACGTGGCGAGCGTCGTCGCCTCGGCGGCGTCGAAATGGCGGCCGACGTGGTGTCCGAGGGCGCGCGCGTAGACCGGCCACATGCGGCGACGCATGGCGCGGCCTTCGGCGGTCGGCACGATGTCGATGCCGCGGCGGTCGTCCGGCGTCGGTTCGCGCGCCACCAGGCCGGCGCCGGCCATGCGGTCGAGCAGGCGCGACAGGTTGTAGCCGGCCAGCAGCAACGCAGCCTGGAGGTCGCGCTGGCGCAGGCGCTTGCTGGCCCTCTCGGCGCGGCGCAGCTCCAGCAGCACGTCGTACCAGGCCAGCGGCGGCAGGCCCGCGCCGTCGAGGTCGGCCTCGATCCGCGCCAGCGTGGCGGTCTGGGCGCGCATCAAGGCGACCCAGGCGGCGACGCTCCCGGGTGTTGGCGAACCGGTCATGGCGGCTCCCGGATTCGTGAACGGTGGCGCCATCCTGATCGTTGCAATTACAACAAGCAAGCCTATATCGATGCGATTGCAACGATATCGCCGAGGAGAGCGACCGTGTCTTCGCCGCTGCTGCTGGTCAGCCACCCTCTCTGTCCCTACGTGCAGCGCTGCGCCATCGCGCTGTCCGAGAAGGGCGTGCCGTTCGAGCGACAGACCGTCGATCTCGCCGCCAGGCCCGCCTGGTTCGCGGCGATCTCGCCGCTCGGCAAGGTGCCGCTGCTGCGGGTGGGCGACACGACGCTGTTCGAGTCCGCGGCGATCGTCGAATACATCGAGGACACGCAGCCACGCCCGCTGCATCCCGCCGATCCCCTGGTCCGCGCCGAACACCGAGGCTGGATGGAGTTCGGTTCGGGCCTGCTCGCCGACATCGCCGGGCTCTATGGCGCCGCCGAAGAAACCGCGTTCGGGGCCAGGCGCCGGACCATCCTCGACAAGCTGGCGCGGCTGGAGGCGCGGCTGGGCAAGGGGCCATAGGCGCTAGGATAAGGCGGTTTGGGCGATTTTGGCCTGTGATCGTCGTCGTCGCGGTGCCTCGGCGAGACGCTTTCTGGCACTGGCGCGAGCGGCGCGGGTGGGACGGCGGGGCATGGCGAAGAGGGCGCACTGGAGCCCCCGGA
>CAMDVZ010000289.1 GCA_945878895.1 Caenispirillum bisanense
CCCACGTCGTCATCCACCATGGCGGCGCTGCCACCCTGGCGACGGCGATGGGGGCGGGGCGGCCGCAACTGTTGTGGCCGGAGGTCGCCGACCAGCAGGTCAGCGCCGGCACCATCGACCGGCTCGGCGTGTCGGTGAACGCGCGCCGCCGCGTCAGTTCGGCCGCGCAGGCGATCCGGGCGCTGCGCGAACTGGCGCAAGGCGACGCACCCGCGCGCGCCATGGCGCTGGCGCAGGACATCCAGCGTCGCCGGGAATTCGGCAGCCTGGAGACCATCCTCGACACCACGGCCGGCTTGCTCCCCTGACGCTCCGCCTCTCGACGCCTCGCTTCTACGGTCGCCGCGCGCCAATGACCCGGAACTCGCGTTCGACGATGTCGAACAACGCCGGTGCGCTGGCGAGCGTGCGGGCACGATCGATGTGCTCCCGAGCCCGGTCCATTTCGCCGAGGTGTTCGTGGACAACGCCGAGGCAGAACGCCTCGTAGATCGGGCTGGCGCCAAGGGCACGGCAGTCGGCCTCCGCGTCGGCGCGCCGTCCGAGATAGACCCGCGCGATGGCGCGCGGCGGACGCCCGCTCAGGGCCAGCGGGCTGCTCTGGTCGATGCTCGACAGGATCGCCTCGGCTTCCTGCCAGCGCCTCGCCACGACCTCGACTTTTCCGAGGTTGATCCTGAACCGGGGATGGCCGGGCACCAGCGCCAGCGCCTGCTGGAAATCCCTTCGTGCCTCGTCGATCCGGCCAAGCTCCATCAGGACCAGGCCGCGATTGCTGTAGGCATCGGCAAAGCGTGGATCGAGCTGGATCGCCCGCGATGCATCCGACAGCGCGCCCTGCGGGTCGTCGAGTCGGCGCCGCGTCACCGAGCGGTTCGACCAGGCCGCCGCATGGCGTGGCTGGATGGAGACGGCCTCCGTGAAATCCCGGCGGGCACCGGTGTAGTCGCGTTCATCCAGGACGACGAGGCCACGTTCGTTGTAGATGTCGGCATCGCCGGGCCTTGCCGCGATGGCCCGCGTGAGCAGATCGTAGGCGCCCTGGAAATCACCCTTCTCGACCAATGCCCTCGCCTGTTCCCGGACGTCCAGCCGCGGCGACGTCCGGGACGGACCGTCGGTCCTGGCTGGCGGTGCTGGCGTCGCCGCCGGCCTGGCGACATCGGGTGGGTCCGAACGCGCCGCGGCGGTCACTGCCGCGAAGGGATCGCTTGACGCGTCGCGGTCCATCCAGAGGACCGCCACGACGACCAGGCGGAGCACGATGGCCAAGACGATCCGCATCACCCGCGCCTCTATTCACGCCGCGAGCATCGCCGGTTTCGCGGATCGTTCAACGTTCCTCAGGTTGCAAAATACCGTCGTCGTTCATCAAAGTCACGTTCCGGACGCTATGGGGACGCGACCAACGGTGTTGCCCGGACGCGGAAGTCCGCGAGCGTCCGCGCCAACGCGTCGCCGTCCGGATCGGCCAGTGCGGCGACGCGCGCGCTTGCGACTCCATCTGCCGCGACCCTTGCCGCCAGCGCGCCCGCCAGGGCCGGCGCCACGATCTCGCGGTCGATCCGGGCGAAATTGTCGCTGCCTCGCCTGTGCGTGTCGCCGTAGCCCTTGACCAGCCGGGCGCACTCCGCGATCTCGGCCGCCAGCCCGAGGTCGAGCGCGGCCGCGTGCCGGATGGCGGCCAGCCAGCGCTCGATCTGCGCCTGCTCCTCGATGAACCGGAAACTGCGCGGGCGCCACCAACGCAGGCCGGCAAGAAACCTCAGTCGCAGGAAGCCCGACACAGAGCTGGTCTTGATCCGCATCGGAAAATAGAGCTTCCCAGTTCGCCCGGTGCGCTCGCCCCAGCGCAACAACCGTCGCGCCAGACCCGGCGGCAGGATCGCCGCGATCTCCTCGATGCCGGGCTTGAAGTGTTCGATCACCAACACCGGCTCGGTCGGCTTCGCGCGGATTTCCGCCCGGATACGCGCCATGCGGTCGGGCGCCACCTTCGCTTGCGCGACGCGGATCACGTCCTCGAACGACATCCGGACCGCGAGATGACGCGCTGTCTCTCGTGTCAGCGAGCCCGCTCCGCCCGCTGCTTGCTCGGCTGCCCGGATCGAGCCGAGCCGGTCGAGATAGAGCGTCGCGTAGGCGCGGTCCTGGTAGGCGGTCAGCCGCCGCACGCCTTCCTCGGCGATCGGCTGCGCGACGGGCGGCAAGCTCGCCTGCACCCGCAGGATCAGATCCTCGACGCCCCGCCCCGCCGCCCGACGCGCATGATGGGACCGCACGGCTTGTTCGAGCTCGCCGCGCGCGTGCGCCCTGCCGAACGCGAAACCCGCGAGGTTCGGTTCGACCGACTTGCCGGCCGACCGGATCGCGCTCTCGAACGCGGAATCCGGAACCGGCAGCTTGCCCGAACCGGCCAGCGCGCCCAGCAGGATGGCGTTGAGCACGCTGCCGGATTCCTCGGCCGCCTGGTCCATGTCGAACAGGATGCGCTCGCGGCTGCGTTCGCGGACGGCGTGCAGCAGGCGACCGGTATCGAACTTGCCGTCGGCCATCGCCACCCGTTCGCCGATGGAGAGAACGCGGTGGGTGGAGGCGATCAGCGTCGTGCGATCGGGCGTGACGAAGCCGTTGAAAATCATGCGACCCGCTTCGAGCAGCTCGGTGGCCAGCGCCACGTCGACTTCCCCGATTGCCGGATTGAGGGCCATGACGGGTTCGCGACCCGACAGCGCGGCGCGCCGGAGCGGCACGATCTCGATATAGTAGGTCGTTGCGCCGGTGCGCTGGGCCACGCCGGGAATCTGCGTCACCTGGGCGGGCAACCTCGTCTCGTGCGCGGCATGCGCGATCCAGTCGCACAGCACGCCGCCGCCGTCGCCGCCCAGCGCGCCGATCAGGATCGTGATGGGACGTAGCGCGTCGCTCACGTCGGCTCCGCCACGCGTGGCTGGAACAAGCCGATCACGCGCTCGCGGACACGCCAGACAAGACGGTCCCACCAGGTCGGGTTTTGCACGATCTCGGCGCGATAGAACGACGGACACAGCACGGCCGCATCCGCCACCTCGCCGCACAGGCCGCAGCCGACGCAGCCATTGTTCACGCTCGCCACCGGGTCCATGCGCAGCGGATCGGGCGAGGGCTTCACCACCAGCGAAGGACAGCCCGACAGGCGGATGCAGGAATGGTCGCCGGTGCAAACTTCGTCGTCGACACCGTAGCGGGTGCGCACGACGCGCTCGCCGCGCTTCAGTTGGGCCGCGATCTCCGGCCGTATCCGCCGTTGCCGCGCCAGCTGGCACTCGCCGTCGGCGACGATCACCTTGAGGCCCTTGTGGGCGCTCGACATCGCGTCGCGCAGCGTCTGCAACATCGTGCCGACATTGTAGGTCCGGATCGTGCGCAGCCAGGTCACCCCCATGGCGCTCAGGGTGCTGGCTATGTCCGAAGTGGTCTCGCCGTCGCGCCGGTTGCCGGCGGTGTTGGGAATGAACTGGGCACCGGTCGCCGACGTGTAGCCGTTCTTCATGATGACGAGAACGCGGTCGCCGCGATTGAACATCGAGGAGGCAACGCCCGACAGCAGCCCGTTGTGCCAGAAGCCGCCGTCGCCCATCACCGAGATGGTCCGCTTCTGCATGACGGGAGCGACGGCGGCGGCCGACGCCAGCGACATGCCGAACCCGAGAATCGAGTTGCCGAGATGGAACGGCGCCAGGGTCGCGAAGGAGTGACAGCCGATGTCGCTGGAAATGTGGACCTTGCCGACGTCGCGTTCGAGCAACTTGATGGCCGAGAACACCGGCCGCTCGGGGCATCCGACGCAGAAACCCGGCGGACGCAACGGCAGCGGACCGCCCAACAGTTTCTGCGCTTCCAGGCGTCCCACGCGAACGGCATCGAGAGCCTGGCGCGGCCGCGACAAGTCGATGTCGTTGGCGGTCTGGGCAAAGAACTTCAGCAGACCCTCGGTGACTACCTCGGCGGTGTATTCGCCCGCCATCTGCAGCACGTCCTTGCCGTGGATTCGCGTGTCGACGTCCTTCTTGCGCAGCAGCGCGTGGATGGCCTGCTCGATGTAGTCGGGACCGCCCTCCTCGACGACCAGAACGGCGCGCTTGCCCTTGCAGAAGTCCGCGATCTGTTCCGGCACCAGCGGGTAGGTGACGTTCAGGACAAGCGTCGGCACGCTCACGCCGCCGAGCTGGTCGCCAAGCCCGAGGCGCGAGAGGCCGCGCAGCAACACGTTGGCGATGCCGCCCTGGACGATGATGCCGAGATCCTCCCGCTCGCCGGGCAACAGCTCGTTCAGGCCGCGTTCGACGATGAAGCGCTGGGCCGCGGGCTGGCGAACGTCGACCTTCAGTTTCTCGTGGACGTAGGTCGAGGGTGGATGCGAAATCCGGTCGTAATTGTGCGCGGCGGGCTCGGCGAGCCGGTGGTTGCGCGAGATCGCGGGTGCCACGTTGTCCTTGGCGGGAAACTCGCCGGTGACGTGACAGGCGCGGATGCGCAGTTCCATCATCACGGGCGTGTTGGACGCCTCCGACAGCTCGAACGCCTGCTCGACGCAGCGCACCATGGTCGGCAGGTTCGGCCTCGGGTCCATCAGCCAGATCGAGGACTTCATCGCGTAGGCGTGCGCCCGTTCCTGGATGATCGAGGCACCCTCGCCGTAATCCTCGCCAACCACGATCAGCGCGCCGCCGATCACGCCGGGCGAGGCGAGGTTGGAGAGGCCATCGGCCGCGACATTGGTGCCGACGATGGACTTCCATGTCACGCAGCCGCGGATCGGATAGTTGATCGAGGCGCCGAGCATGGCCGCCGCCGAGGCTTCGTTGGTGCAGGTCTCGAGGTGGACGCCGAGTTCGTCCAGCAGGTCCTGGGATTCGACCAGCACGTCGACCAGATGCGACACCGGCGCGCCCTGGTAGCCGCCGACATAGGCGACCCCGGACTGCAGCAGCGCCTTGGTGACCGCGAGAATGCCCTCGCCGCGGAAAATGTCGCCGTCGCCCAGTCGCAACGACCTCACCTCCTCGCCGAAGGAACGCTCCGGATTGGTGCGATTAGTCGCGGTCGCCACGAGGGCGCCGGGCGGCTGGTCGAGCATCGGGACCACGCTGGAATCTGAGAGACGACAGCCGGAGCTAAGGCGGTGGCCGTTGCACTGTCAATGATCTCGCCGGCCGCGGGCAGTGCGACCGGGCCCACGCAGCTTTCGCCTCGAACAATCCGCGCCGACGGCACGGACCAGAACGCAGGTGCCCCCGCGGCCAAGGTGCCGGTCCGGCGGTTGCCCGCACTCTCGCACGCCCGGTCGCGCCGGCTTGTCCGGTCCACACCCCCCACCCCGACGCTCCGGCCGGACAGGCCCGGACACCGCCGGACAAGGCGACGATCGGCTGGACAAAGCCTCCTGCGGAGCGGACAAAGCCTCTGCCGGGCCGGACAATCGCCGGACGGCATCCGGACAAAGGATCGAAACGCCGGACCGGCGGCGGCAGTCGCCGGACATCCCGAAGTCCGCGCCGGACGGCAGCACGAACCCGGATCGCCATTTTTCAGATCGAGAACCGGTAAAGCCCCTTCCGGTCAGCGCGCGCCGCCTTCGGCACTCCTACAGTTGTCACTCCATGTAATGTCTATTATGCATTCTACTTCGATTCTTGTCAAGACATCATCACCGCCCGCCCGGGGCAATCAGGCGAAGGGGCCCGCGGACGCCGAGACGCATTTCGAGCCAGTCGAGGCCTTGTCAGGATCGCACCGTCCGGGAGCGCGCCACTCATGGGCGCCAATCAGGGAGAAATGGTCGGCGCACTGCCGGAAGCACACGCACCGTGTCATCCCGAGCTTGCCGAGGGAGCCCGGATTCTTCGCCGCTTCGTGTCGTATCGCCGCCGCGCCGGGGTCCCTCGCTACGTTCGGGATGACATCGATGAGGTCCACCAGGCCGTGCGTCAATCCGTTCGACGCAAAGTGAGCGCCTGTGAGCGCGCCACTCCAGTGACGCAATCTTCACCGCTGTATGACCGGCACCGACGTTCGCCATGAGCGCCACTGGAGTGGCGCGCCCCCGGAAACCATCCCTGGCGAAGCTTTGTTCGCGCGGGGAATCATCGATGCCGCCCGGCGCGCCGACTCTAGGGCCTGTCCCTAATTATTCGATTCCCAAACGGCGTGCCAGGTGATTCATAGCGGGTTGGCCGAACGGGAGGGCTGACCAATGCGCCGACATGGCTTGAGCGACCACCAGTGGAAACGGATCGAAAACCTGCTGCCGGGGCGAAAA
>CAMDVZ010000290.1 GCA_945878895.1 Caenispirillum bisanense
ACTGAGCCACCTCGTGTGGGATGGCTACGACGCCATCGTCGGGGCATGCGTCGACGCGTGGCGCTTCCTGGTCGGCGATCCAGACAGGATCCGGTCGATCGCCACGCGAGACTGGGCGTGTGTCAATCTTTAGGCGACTTGGTATTACATGTCCTACGTGTTTCCGATCATCAACCGGATCGACGAGGGCACCGAGATCTGGCTGATGCCCGGTCGCCTGCCGGCGGTCGCGGGCGCGGCGTGGTCGAGCGACGTCGCGTACATGACGTTCCTGCCCGACTTCGTGCCCGCGCCGCTGATGCGCGCCCTGCTGCCGCTGGAGCGCCGGCTGGAGCGCTCCTCGATGCGGCACTGGTCGGCCCACTTCGTCGCCGCCCTGGACCGTCTCCCCGCTCGCGGCTGTCGCCGGTTCAGGCCAGCGCCAAGGTCGCGAAGCCGAGACCCGCGGCGGCAACCACCGCGCCCGCGATCCGGCCGCCGAGAACCGTCGCGTCCGATGCCATCGCCATCGCCCGCCTCGCGGCCAGGCAGACCGCGACGCCGATGGCGGCTTGCACGAGGGCGAACCCGGCCAGATAGGCCGCCAGCGGCGTTGGCTCGGCGCCGACGATCGCCTCGGCCAGCGCATGGCCGTGCAGGAAGCCGGCGATGGCGAACAGCGTCGCCGCCGCCGGCCGGCTCATCGCCAGACCGGCCGCCAGCACGACGCCAACCACCACCAGCGACAGCGCCACGCCCAGTTCGCCGCCCGGCAAGCCGACGCCCCTGACGTGCAGCGCGGCACCCGCCAGGCCCGCGCAGGCGAACGCCACCGGCAGCATGGCCCCACGTTCGAAGCGGGCCGCCAGCAGGCCGGCGGCGAGCACGAACAGCAGATGGTCGAGGCCGATCACCGGATGGGCGAGGCCCGAGATCAACCCGTCCAGCAAGGTGCGCGGCAGCTGGAGGTCCATGCCGTGATGGGCCAGCGCCGGCGCCGACAACAGCGATGCCGTCGCCACGATTGTCGTCGTCCGGAGTCCAATGCGCATGATCATCGTCGTTCCCCGTGCGGTCGAAGCCGGGCGCAGTGTGCCCGCCGATCCGCCGGGTATTCAAGCACGGAACCGCCCTGTCGGCCCGTGGGCGGGGGGATCTGGCGATGCCCGATGCTCTGGACTCTCGCGCTCGTCTCTCCCGCTTCGGAGGCATGGCATCGGTGCATGCCGAGGCATGACCGCGAGACTCCCCGTGTCATCCCGAGCGCATGCGAGGGACCTCTGCGCGGCATCGATCGCGTGAATCGCGGTTGAAGATCAAGAGGAAAGGTCCCTCGCATGCGCTTGGGACGACAGACGACGGCGATGACATGGGGATCGAACCATCGCCGTACGTCGGAGTGCGAGAATGCGGTAGCCGAAGCGGTGGACGGGGCATGGAAATCCGGTGCTAAAGGCGCGCCCGATCCTTGCGCTTGCGCGCCCACCCCCCAAACGAAAATGGCGGCCCGAAGGCCGCCATTCCGCGTTCTGTCCGGAGACCAGGATCAGCCCGGCTGCGGCAGGCTCGACGGATCGCCCTGGCGGGGTTCGGCGGCGCGATAGGCGTCGCGCTCGGCGCGCAGCTTCTCGGTGAGGTCTTCGCCGGTCTCCTGGTCGACCACCTTCATCGACAGCTTGACCTTGCCGCGATCGTCGACGCCCAGCACCTTGACCTTCACGGCCTGGCCTTCCTTGACCACGTCGCCGACCTTGGCGACGCGACGCGGCGCCAGCTCGGAGATGTGCACGAGGCCGTCGCGGGCGCCGAGGAAGTTCACGAAGGCGCCGAACTCGACCACCTTCACGACCTTGCCGGTGTAGATCACGTTCATCTCGGGCTCCGCGACGATGCCGCGGATCCAGTCGATGGCGGCCTGGGCGGCCTTGGCGTCGACGGCGGCGACCTTGATGGTGCCGTCGTCCTCGATGTCGATCTTGGCGCCGGTCTGCTCGGTGATCTCGCGGATCACCTTGCCGCCGGTGCCGATCACTTCCCGGATCTTGTCCTTGGGAATGGTGATGACCGTGATGCGCGGCGCGTTCTGGCTGACGCTCTCGCGCGCGCCGGTCAGGCCCTTGGCCATCTCGCCCAGGATGTGGATGCGGCCTTCCTGGGCCTGGCCCAGCGCCACCTTCATGATCTCCTCGGTGATCGAGGTGATCTTGATGTCCATCTGCAGCGAGGTGATACCCTTCTCGGTGCCGGCCACCTTGAAGTCCATGTCGCCGAGGTGATCCTCGTCGCCGAGGATGTCGCTGAGGACGGCGTAGCGCTCGCCTTCCTTGATCAGGCCCATGGCGATGCCCGCCACGGGGCGCGTCAGCGGTACGCCGGCGTCCATCAGCGACAGGGCGCCGCCGCACACCGAGGCCATCGAGGAGGAGCCGTTGCTCTCGGTGATCTCCGACACGACGCGGATCGTGTAGGGGAACTTGTCCTTGGCCGGCATCACCGGACGCAGGGCGCGCCAGGCCAGCTTGCCGTGGCCGATCTCGCGACGGCCGGGCGAGCCCATGCGGCGGACTTCACCGACCGAATAGGGAGGGAAGTTGTAGTGCAGCATGAAGTGCTCGCGGTACTCGCCGTCGAGCGCGTCGATGATCTGCTCGTCCTGGCCGGTGCCGAGCGTGGTCACGACCAGGGCCTGGGTCTCGCCGCGGGTGAACAGCGCCGAGCCGTGGGCGCGCGGCAGGATGCCGGCCTCGGCCACGATCGGACGCACGGTCTTCGTGTCGCGGCCATCGATGCGGCGGCCGGTGTCGAGCACGGCGGTGCGCAGCACCTCGGCTTCGAGGTCGCCGAACTGGCCACCGAAAGCGGCCAGCGCCTTCTCGTCGCCCTCGAACAGCTTCTTCGCGTTGGCCTTGACCGCCGACAGCTTGGCCTGGCGGGCCTGCTTCTGGGTCTCGGCGAAGGCCTCCACGAGGGCCGGACGCACTTCGGCCTTCAGACGCGTGGCGACCGCGACGGCTTCCGGCTTCGGCTCGGCCAGCGCCCAGGGCTCCTTGGCGCAATGCTCGGCCAGCTGGACGATCGCCTGGATCACCGGCTGGAAGGCCTTGTGGCCCGCCATGACGGCGCCCAGCATGATCTCCTCGGACAGCTCGCTGGCTTCCGACTCGACCATCAGCACGCCTTCGACGGTGCCCGCGACCACGAGGTCGAGCACGCCGGTTTCGGTCTGGTCGGTGGTCGGGTTGATGACGTACTGGCCATCGATGTAGCCGACGCGGGCGGCGCCGACGGGCCCGAGGAACGGGATGCCGCTGATGGTGAGCGCCGCCGACGTGGCGACCAGCGACAGGATGTCGGGATCGTTCTCGAGGTCATGCGCGAGCACGGTCACGACGACCAGCGTCTCGTTGCGGAAGCTCTCGTGGAACAGCGGCCGGATCGGCCGGTCGATCAGGCGCGAGACCAGCACTTCCTTTTCGCTGGGGCGGCCTTCGCGCTTGAAGAAGCCACCGGGGATCTTGCCGGCGGCGAAGGTCTTTTCCTGGTAGTTCACGGTCAGCGGGAAGAAATCCAGCCCCGGACGCGGCGACTTCTCGGCCACGACCGTGGCCAGCACGGTGGTGCCGCCGTAGGTGGCCATCACGGCGCCATGCGCCTGACGGGCGATCTTGCCGGTTTCCAGCACCAGCTTGCGGCCGGCCCAGTCGATTTCCTTGCGATAGACGTCGAACATGTGTTTGTCCTTTCCTTGTCGGCCGCACGCCCCCGCGACGTCGACCGCCCGGACCCGCCGGTTGCGGACCCGGGACCGACGACGCGTTCTGCAAACGCCCAAACGCCGTCGGTTGCCCTGCGAATGCCGTAACCGGAGTCGCGCGCGAGCGCGCGGGGAACTTCCGGTGCCGGCGTGGAAAGGCCCCGTCCTCTGGACGGGGCCGCTGGATCAGCGCCGCAGACCCAGCCGCTCGATCAGCGTCTCGTAGCGCTTCACGTCGCGGCTCTTGAGATAGTCCAGCAGGCGGCGGCGGCGGCTCACCATCTTCAGCAGACCACGACGCGAATGATGATCCTTCACGTGGTCCTTGAAATGGCCGGTGAGATTGTTGATGCGCTCGCTCAGGATCGCGACCTGGACTTCCGAGGAGCCAGTGTCGTTTTCCTTGATGGCGTAGGCCTTGACGACCTCGCCCTTGCGTTCGACCGTGATCGACATCGGGTTCTCCCGTTCAGAGGTTGAGTACGCGAACCGGTTTGAGCCAATCGCCGTCGATCCGGGCGATCGCCACCAACCGGTCGCCGGCCATGACCTTGACCACGTCGGACCGTGCTGCGACGGTCGGCGTGGCGGGTCCGGCCGATCCCTCGGCGGGCGACATCGTCCCGATCGGCGAAAACGGATCGCCGGGGCCACCCGGCGCGAACGCCGGACGGAGTATCGCGGCCATCGGCAGGGCCAAACCACCCGAGAGGCGGCTTGCCTGCTGGTCCGTCAGGGCCACCGCCGGGATGTCGTCCAGCGCGGTCGCGACGGGCCGTAGAAGGCCGTGAAGCGCGGGTCTATGCCCGATTCCGGCCGCTTCGCAAAGCGAATTCGCATCGCCGGGCGGAACTCCCGGCGGCGCAACCGCCATGGCTGCCTCCAGCGCCTCCAGCCCGATGGCATCGGCGACGGCGAAGGGTCCGCAGCGGGTGCGCCGCAGGACCGCGACGTGGCCGACCGTGCCGACCGCCAGCGCGATGTCGCGCGCCAGCGAGCGCACGTAGGTGCCCTTGCCGCACGCGACTTCCAGCTCGGCCTGGTCGGCCGAGGGCCGCGCCACCAGCCGCAGCGCTTCGATCCGCACGTCGCGGTGCGCCAGCGCGACCAGCTCGCCCGCCCGCGCCAGGTCGTAGGCCCGCTCGCCGTCTATTTTCAGGGCCGAGAAAGCCGGTGGCCGCTGCGAAATCGTGCCGGTGAAGCCCGCCAGCGCGGCCACCACGGCCGCATCGGAAGGGCGGACGGCGGACTCCGCCACCACCGCGCCCTCGCGGTCGTCGGTGGCGGTGGCGGTGCCGAAGGCGATGGTGAAGCGGTAGGTCTTGGCCCCGTCCATCACCCACTGCACGGTCTTGGTGGCCTCGCCGAGCGCAATCGGCAGCACGCCGCTCGCCAGCGGGTCGAGCGTGCCGCCATGGCCGGCCTTGGCCGCCCCGAACAGACGCCTGACCTTGGCCAGTGCCTGGGTCGAGCCCCACCCGACCGGCTTGTCGAGATTGAACCAGCCGTCGATCTTGTCGCCGCGTCTTTTCGCCATGCGCGCCGTTGTAGAGACAACGGCAAGCGAGTGGAATGGCGACGTCCCGGCGTCAGAACAGGATGTCGGCGACGGTCAGGGCATTGCCGCCGATAAAGGCGACGGCGAGGTCGGTGTTGCCATCGAAACTGCCGTCGAAGGTGCTGGGGCTCAATTCGACCAGCAGCTTGGTGGCGATGCCGTCCGACGTGATGATCACCCGGCTGGAGTTCGTGCCCAGCGCGCGCAGGTCGATCTTGTCGGTGCCGGCCACGAAGTCGGCGACGGTGTCGTAGCCGCCGACGACGTTGGAGTCGGCGTAGCCCGCGTACACGAACGTGTCCGCACCCGACCCGCCATAGAGCTGGTCCGCCCCGGTACCGCCCGCGTGGATGTTGTCGAAACCGTCGCCCACCAACACGTCGGCCGAGGAGCCGCCGGTCAGGTTCTCGACCGAATTGAAGATGTCGCGCACATCGCCGAAGCCGACGCCGCCGACATAGGCCCACTTGCCGGTCAGGCTCGCGGTGACAGACGCGGTTTCGTCGGCGTAGCTCGCCGTGTCGCTGCCGTTGCCGCCGAACAGCTGGTTGTAGCCGCCGCTCGCCGCCGTGCCGCCGATCAGCAGATCGTCGCCGTCGCGGCCGAACAGGACATCCGAACCGGCACTACCGTTCAGCATGTTGGCGCTCGAGTTGCCCACGAGCAGATCGTTGCCGGACCCGCCCCGGAGGTTCTCGACCGAATTGTAGGCGTCGCGCAGCACGCCACCGACATAACCGCCGCTGCCCTCGACAGTGGCGTAGACGGTCGTGGTCTCGGCGGCATAGCTGGCGGTGTCGTTGCCCGAACCGCCATAGAGGAGGTTGTACTGGCCGGTGTCGACGGAGCCGCCGGCCAGAGAGGTGGCCTTGAGAAATCGGACGGTTCGATAGGTGGAGATCGTGCCTGAAAGCGGCGATGGTGCCGCGGATCAGGAGCAGCGATGACAAAGCGAACGAGACGGAACCACTCTGGAGCCTTCAAGGCGAAAGTAGCCTTGGCGGCGCT
>CAMDVZ010000291.1 GCA_945878895.1 Caenispirillum bisanense
AAAAAAGAGCCGAGCGCGCAACGCAGGAACGTCGCGCGCAGCCTGACCTCGTGGTTCAAGCGCGGTCTGCGGCGCATCCAGTTCTGCCTTCAGCGCCTCGTCCCGCCACCACCACTCTGGGCAGCTTGGAAAAATGATGGGTGGTAAGCGTCCGAGCAGTTGGCCCAAGGCCGCGAGCCACCTTCACCCGATTGCCCTGGCGCGTTCAGGCGCCGGTCTTGACAATCGGTTCCGACTCGCGCTTTTTATCGGCCATGGGGACAGCGATCTCCCCACGAGGCGGCATGCCCAAGTATCGCGTCCAAGCCAACGCCATACAGGACGCAACATCATGCCCGCTCCAAACACGATTTCCGTCGACAAACTGTCTCGTCTGATCGGCCGCCACGACAGCCCGTTGCTGATCGACGTGCGCACCGAGGAAGACTTCGCCGCCGACCCGCGCCTGATTCCCGGTGCCGTGCGTCGCCCGTGGGCGGCGGTGGCCGACTGGGCCGGCGAGATCGCCGAACTCGACCGGCCGGTGGTCGCGATCTGCCAGAAGGGCCTGAAACTCAGCCACGGCGTCGCGGCCTGGCTGCGCGATGCCGGCGTCGCGGCCGAGGCGCTCGAAGGCGGCACCATTGCCTGGGCCGCCGCCGGCCTGCCGGAAGTGCCGGTTGCCAAAATCCCGCCGCGCGATCCCAGGGGCCGCACGGTGTGGGTGACGCGGGCGCGGCCCAAGGTCGACCGCATCGCCTGCCCGTGGCTGATCCGTCGCTTCGTGGATCCCAACGCGGTGTTCCTGTTCGTGGCGGCCTCGGAAGTGCAGGCGGTGGCGGACCGGTTCGGCGCCGCGCCCTTCGACATCGAGGCCGAGGGCGTGCTGTGGACCCACCGGGGCGATCGCTGCACCTTCGACGTCATGGTCGAGGAGTTCGGACTCGGCACCGAACCGATGAACCGGCTGGCGACCATTGTGCGCGGCGCCGACACCGGCCATCCCGAACTGGCGCCGGAAGCCGCCGGGCTGCTCGCGATGTCGCTCGGCCTGTCGCGCATGTACGCCGACGATCTCGCCCAGCTCGAGGCCGGCATGGGCGTTTACGACGCGCTCTATCGCTGGTGTCGCGACGCCACCGACGAGGTCCACGACTGGCCGCCGGTGCCGCTGAACAAGGCCGAGGCGCAAGCCCGCGCCAAACGAGCCGGAGCCCGTCGATGAGCGACAACGCCAATCCGTCCGCCGCCGGCGACGGGCAAGAGGCTGGCACCGTGGCCGCGCGCGAGCGCGACCACGGCGTTTCCTTCGCCGACGCCGTCAAGGTCTGGGCCCGCGTAGCGGCGCTCAGCTTCGGCGGCCCCGCCGGCCAGATCGCGGTCATGCACCGCATCGTGGTCGAGGAGAAGAAGTGGATCGGCGAGACCCGCTTCCTGCACGCGCTCAACTACTGCACCCTGTTGCCGGGACCCGAGGCGCAGCAGCTCGCCGTCTATATCGGCTGGCTGATGCACAAGACCAAAGGCGGCCTGGTGGCGGGCGCGCTGTTCGTGCTGCCGGGCTTCCTCGCCATCATGGCGCTGAGCTGGATCTACACGGGCCTCGGCAATGTCGGCGTCGTGCAGGGCCTGTTCTTCGGAGTGAAAGCCGCCGTGCTGGCGATCGTCGTCGAGGCGGTGCTGCGGGTGGGCAAGCGGGCGCTGAAGAACAACGTCATGATCGGCATCGCGGTGGCTGCCTTCGCCGCCATCTTTCTCTTCGACGTGCCGTTCCCGATCATCATCGTGGCGGCTGGCCTGATCGGCTATCTCGGTGGCCGGGCGGGCCATCCGGCGTTCCTCGGCGGCGGCGGCCACGGCAAGGTCGGCGCCCGCCAGGTCGCCGACGCCGATTCGCTGCTGGGCGAGCATACGCCCGCCCACGCGAAGCCGAGTCTTGGCTGGGCGTCGCGGATCGCCGCGGTGTTCCTCGTGCTGTGGCTAGTGCCCGTGGTGCTGCTGTTCGTCCAGCTCGGCGAGGGCAACGTCTTCACCCGCATCGCGATCTTCTTCAGCCAGATGGCCGTCGTGACCTTCGGCGGCGCCTACGCGGTGCTGGCCTACGTGGCGCAACAGGCGGTCGAGAATTTCCATTGGGTGACGGCGGGCGAAATGCTCGATGGTCTCGGCATGGCCGAGACGACGCCCGGACCGCTGATCATGGTGACGCAGTTCGTTGGCTACCTGGCGGCCTACCGCCAGCCCGGCGGCATGCATCCGATGCTGGCGGGGACGCTGGGCGGCATCCTGACGACCTGGGTGACCTTCACGCCCTGTTTCCTCTGGATCTTCGTCGGCGCGCCCTTCGTCGAGGCCCTGCGCGGCAACAAGGCCTTGTCGGCCGCGCTCGGCGCCATCACCACCGCGGTGGTCGGCGTGATCCTGAACCTCGCGGTCTGGTTCGCCCTGCACGTGATCTTCGCGAAACAGATACCGGTTCGCTGGTTCGGCCTGTCGATCGACCTGCCGGTGTTGTCCTCGGTCGACCTGCCCTCGCTGGCGCTGGCGGCGGCCGCCGCGATCGCGGTGTTCCGCTTCAAGCTCGGCATGATCGCCGTCCTGCTGGCGAGCTCGCTGGCGGGCGTCGTCTGGGTGGTGTTGCTCAAGCCGCTGACGTGAGCGGCGGCGGCCCACAGGCGCCGGGATCGGGAGCGCGGTGTCGCTTTGCACCTTGTCATGGTCCTCTTCCCCGCTTGGGCGGGAGTGTCCGGGGAAAGTCGGTGGCGGCCTCGGAGGCCTCGCGGAGACGAGGCGGCATGCTGGCGATCGTCGCGTGGCGCGATTCCGGAAATTCCTCTGGCGCGACAACTGTTCCTTCTCCCCGCGGAGGTCAGGGGCCGCAAGCGGCCCCGAGGGACAAGGTGGCGCGCAGCGCCGGATGAGGGGCTTCGCGGCCGTGGAAGCGGCAGGGCCCTCGGCTTCGAGATCCGACTCGTCTCGGTGCCGCGAAGCCCCTCATCCGCCCTTCGGGCACCTTCTCCATCGGGGCCGCTTGCGGCCCCTGACCTCCGCGGGGAGAAGGAAAGATCCAGCCGTGCAGCGCTTTCTCCTCGTTCCGAACGCGCAATACCGACGACTGGCCGCCAGATACAACGCAATACCCGAGAGTCGCCACCGACTTTCCCCGGACACTCCTGCGGCGCCCGTGGGACGGCGGCCGACTTCGGGCGCTACCGGGTCGGTTCGCCCACCACGACGAACTCCTCGACCACATAGCTCCTGATGGCGCCGATGAAGAGCGCGCCGTCGGCGTGCAGCGCCTTCATCTCGGCCGACTGGGTGGCGGCCTCCATCGCGGCGCGGTCGTCGTACCAGAGCTCGGCGATGCCATCGACCGCGACGTCGGTGGTCGGGATGTCGGGACGGCTGCGTTCGCTCTGGACGTGGTTTTGCACGTAGCGGCGCAGGCCCGGTACCGTCAGCGCCAGCGGCGCGTGGATATCGACCCAGTGGCGCATGAACGCCTCGTGCGTCCAGCCGTCCTTGCGGCTCAGCAGCGACAGACTCTTGATCATGGCCGGTCTCCCCCGATGTCGGGCCGCCTATCGGGCCGCCTCGCGTTTGCGCACCACGAACATCCACGCCAGCGGCGCCACCGCGATGGGTACCAGCGTCATGAGGTGGAAGGCGTTGACGTAGCCTACCATGCTGGCCTGGCGGTGGATTTCCGCGCCAAGCCGATCGAGCGGCAGGCCCGCGCCGATGCCGCCTAACGCCGTCGTCCAGGGGCCCAGGGCATCGAGCCGGAAGATATTGAAGAAGCCCGCCAGACCGACGCTGGCTTCGGCGTGCGAGCGCGCGAAAATAACCCACGTCATCGAGATGAACAGGCTGCCGCCCATCATGCGCACCAGCGCGAAGATAGCGTTGCCTTGCGTCAGCAGGGGCGTTGGCAGGGTGGAAAAGGCGAGCACCGCCATCGGCGAATAGGTCAGCCCGAAACCGAAGCCATGCAGCATGTTAGTCAGCAGCACGTCGGTGCCCGACATGTTGATGTCGAGCGTGCCCATCCAGATGCCGGCGGCGGCCTGGATGGCGAGCCCCGAGAACAGGCACAGGCGCGGGTTCCAGCGGGTCAGCTGCGCGACGATGAAGAAGGAGCCGAAATTGCCAATGCCGCGGGTCGCCACCAGCATCCCGATCACCATCTCGGGATAGCCGCGCAGCTCCTGCAACAGCGGCGGAAACAGGATCATCGGCGTGTATTGCAGCATGCCCATCACGGTGCCGACGCCGACCCCGACGACGAAATTCCTGTCGCGGAACAGCGCCCCCTCGAACAGCGGCGCGCGCGCCGTCATCATGTGGATCAGGAACATCGCGAAGAACACGACGGCGAGGATCAGTTCGATGGTGGTCTCGGCCGACTCGAACCAGTCGTTGCGCTGGCCCCGATCGAACATCAGCTGGGTGGCGGCGATGGCGATGCCGATGAACAGGAAGCCGACATGGTCGAACGGCCGCGCCTCGCCCTTGCCCCGGTCGCTCAGCGCCACCAGCACGATGGCGCCCGCCGCCATGCCGAGCGGCAGGATGAGGAAGAACGTCCAGCGCCAGCTCAGCCAGTCCGCCACCACGCCGCCGAACGTGGGGCCGATGATCGGTCCCAGCACGCCCCCGACCCCCCACATCATCACGATGAAGGGATGCTGGCGCTTCTCGAAGCTCGCCAGCAGGATGGTCTGGCCCATCGGGAAGATCGGCGCCCCGAAGGCGCCCTGGAGGATGCGCAGCGCCAGCAGCATGTCGAGCGAAGTCGCCATGCCGCACAGCATCGAGGCGGCGGTGAAGCCCGTCACGGACACGATCATCAGCTTGCGCCAGCCGAGCTTGCCGGCCAGCCAGCCGGTCAGCGGCGTGGCCACGGCGGTGGCCACGAGATTGAAGGTCAAGACCCAGGAAATCTGCTCCTGGGTGGCCGACAGCGCGCCCTTGAGCTGCGGCAGGATGACGGTGACGCTGGTCGCGGTCAGGCCGAACAGGATCGTCGTGAACTGCACCGAGAGCAGGATCAGCCACTGCTTGCCGGTGATCTTGTCGCTCACGATGCGGACCCGGGAGCCAGCGGCACGACGCTACGCCCCGACCGCGACGAGAAAATCACCGATCGTGGCGGCGACCAGGCCAGGCGTTTGCGCCGGCATGAAGTGGGCCGTCTCCAGTACCTGGAAGCGGGCGCCGGGAATGGCGTTGGCGACCGGCTCGACCACGGCTGGCGGCCGCACCTGGTCGTGGCGACCCGCCAGCACCAGCGTTGGCACGGCGATCCGCCCGAGATCGGGCAACATGTCGAGGCCCACCAGCATGCGGTGGATGGCAGCCAGGCTGGCGGGATCGTTGCCGAGCCAGCGGGCGCGGAACGTCTCGAGGCGCGCGATGTCGCCACGCATGACCGGTGGCCAGGAGGCGTCGAGGCCGGTGGCGGCAAGTGGCCGCATGCCGTCGCGCTCGATGGCGTCGGCGCGTTGGGCGGTCGCGATCCGGCGCTCGGGCGTCAGGCCGACGGCGGGCGCCATCGCGACGATCGCCGACACGCGGCCGGGATGGCGCAACGCGAAGCGCAACGAGATCGCCGCACCCACCGCGCCGCCGGCGATGGCGACCTTGCCGGCGATGCCGAGCGCGTCGAGCAGGGCGGCGACGTCGTCGGCCATGACGTCGATGTCGGCGGTGCCGCGCAGCTTCTGCGACAGGCCGGCGCCACGCGTGTCGAAGCGCAGCACGCGGCGCGCGCGCGCCAGTTCCGGCGCGACCTCGTCCCACGATTCCAGCGTCGCGCCCATCTCGTGCACGAGGACGACGCAGCGCTCGCCCCTGCCGCTCAGCTCGTGGCGGAGGGCCGCGCCATTGACGTCGATGTGGTTCACGGGGACCCCCGATGCGATGGACCCACACTGTAGCGCGATTTCGCATCGATGGCAGACACCGTCGAGAGCCGGCGAGACCCCCGGTTATCGAGCGGCTGACCCGACCTCGGGCTCGACGCCCTTTGCCGGCGGTCGACGGCAACAGGGATGTACGGGGGATTGTCGATGCGATGGAGCATAAGTAGTCTGTAGTTGATTGCAATACATTGAAAATATCCGATCCGATCACGGTCTGACCGGATGATTAAAAAAATCAGATAATACCAAGTCGCCTAAAGATTGACACACGCCCAGTCTCGCGTGGCGATCGACCGGATCCTGTCTGGATCGCCGACCAGGAAGCGCCACGCGTCGACGCATGCCCCGACGATGGCGTCGTAGCCATCCCACACGAGGTGGCTCAG
>CAMDVZ010000292.1 GCA_945878895.1 Caenispirillum bisanense
CCCCGGGGTCGCGCGCCGGCACGGCTTGCTCGGGCAGCTCGTCGAAGAGGCTGGCAGCGGTCTGGGGCATGGAAATCTCCCTCGACCGACAGTGAATCAGGCCGCCATTGCCGGCGCCAGGAAAAAGTCACAGCCTCTCGGGACGACACTGGTTTCGTGCTTCGGATGGTGCGCCGACCGTTGTGCGCGTTGGCTTTTCGCCTCGCCCCGAGATGTGTAGATGCCCTCCCCCACACGGGGGGCCAGGGTATGCACACATCTCCTCGCGGACCGAAAAGCCAGGCCCACGAGGGGTGGCGCACTGCCGGGACCACGAAAACGGTGTCATCCCGAGCTTGTCGCGGGACCTTTGCGCGGCGTTGAGCACGGAAACCGACGCCCCGAACCCTGACGAAAGGTCCCTCGACAAGCTCGGGATGACACTTTTGTCGGTCATTCGACCGTGCGCCACGATGGATGCATACCCTGGCACAAGGGGGAGGGAGCAAGAAACGGCGTTGGTTGCCTTGTCCTGGCGCCCGCGCCCACGCCCCCCCGACCACCGCCCGAACCACCCGAAGCGACGGTGGTCGGCGACTCGCCGCCTCCGTCTTGCGCGACGGCCGGGAAACCGCGAAGATTCGGGCCGATCCAAGAGTCATCCCCGGAAGTCCAGACACATGAACTTCGACGACGTCATCCTCGGTCGCCGCAGCATCCGCGGCTACAAGCCCGATCCGGTCCCCAGGGCGCTGATCGAGGAGATCATCGGTCTGGCGATGCGCGCGCCCTCCTCGATGAACACCCAGCCGTGGAATTTCTATGTCCTGACGGGCGAGCCGCTCGACCGCATCCGGGCGGGCAACACCGAGCGGAATCTGGCGGGCGTGCCGCACTCGCGCGAGTTCCGCATCGGCCAGGGTTTCGCCGGACCGCACCGCGACCGCCAGGTCGGCGTCGCCAAGCAGCTGTTCTCCGCCATGGGAATCGCGCGCGAGGACAAGGACGGGCGCCAGGACTGGGTGCTGCGTGGCTTCCGCCAGTTCGACGCGCCGGTCTGCGTGATCGTCACCTACGACCGCGTGCTCGACGGCAGCGACGACACGCCGTTCGACTGCGGCGCGGTGGCGACCGCACTGGTCAATGCCGCCTGGTCGCGCGGACTGGGCGCGGTGATCAACAGCCAGGGCATCATGCAGTCGCCGGTGGTGCGCCAGCACGCCGGCATCGCCGACGATCAGGTCATCATGAAGAGCATCGCGCTGGGCTGGCCCGACGAAAGCTTCCCGGCCAACGCGGTTGTGTCGGAACGCAAGTCGGTGAAGGAAGCCACGGTGTTCGTCGGGTTCGACGACCGGGCACGCACGGAGTAGCGGCGGCGTAGCGGCAAAGGCACCCGGCCGCCCGGCGCGACGTCGAGCGGTCGACGCCGGGATCGCCGGCCACCGGACGGCGGGGCCGCCCCGCGCCGGCATTTCGACGGCGAGGGAGCGGCCTCGTCCGCCGCGCCGCCAAAGGCGGTCGCCCCGTCCGCAACCTCCACCCCCCGGCGTGCGTTGTTGGATCGGGTCCACCCGCCTGCCTCCCGGCGGCGGGACGAAGCGACCCCCGATCCGAGGACACTTACATGACCCCCATGCGACTGACGCCGCTTGTGCGTTCGCTTGCCATCGCGTCCGCGATGGGCACTGCCCTGTTGGCGGGCTCGTTCGGCCCCGCCGCCGCCCAGGCCCCCGACCGCAAGCCGCCGGCCGCCGCCGCGGCCACCAGCAACACGCCCGAGACCGTCGAGCAGCGCGTCGACAGCCTCAAGGCGGCGCTCAAGATCACGGCCGACCAGGAGAGCAAGTGGACCGGCGTCGCCACCGCGATGCGCGAGAACGCCGCCGCCATGGAGAAGCTGGTCGCCGCCAAGCGCGCCAAGTCGCCCGCCGCCATGACCGCGGTCGACGATCTGAAGACCTACCAGAAATTCAGCCAGGCCAACGTCGATGGCCTCAAGAACCTGATCTCGGCCTTCTCCTCGCTCTACGACTCGATGCCGGCCGCCCAGAAAGCCAACGCCGACGCGGTGTTCGAAAGCTACGGCCCCCAGAAAGCCTCGGCGCAGTAACGGGAGGATCATCATGACCACGATCAAGCGCGTCGCTACCCTGGCCGTCGGAATCGCGCTGGGCGCGGTCGCGCTGTCGACCGTCGCCGCCCCCGCCAGCGCCGGCTGGTGGGGCAAGGATGGCCGCTGGCACGAGGACGCCCGCTGGAACAACCAGCGCAACCAGGGCAACTACTACAACCGCTACAACGGCTACTACTACCGTCCGCCGCCGGTCATCTACGGCACGCCCTACAACTACGGCTACTATCCGCCACCGGTGATCTACAACAACCAGCCGGGCTTCTCGATCCGCATCCAGTAGATCCGGACCACGCGGCGCGACCACCGCGACGGGGCGCCTCGTTCTTTATGTTCCTCGCCCCGCTTCGGGGGCGAGGAACACGAGCACGAATCATTTGTATGCAATCGCCCCCTGGCAGCAGGAGGCGCGCTCCGCCGCGCGGACTCCGCGGCGTTGCCAGGCACGGCGGGCGACGGGTAGGCTGGCCGCGCCACCGGACCGGCCGACGCGCCGACGGTGCCGTGCCACGCGAGAAGGGTTCGATACGATGGCGACGATTCTGGTTTGTCACGGCGCCTGGTCGGCCGGCTGGGCGTGGAAGAAGATGCGGCCGCTGCTGCGCGCGCTCGGCCACGAGCTGCTGACGCCGACCTACACCGGTCTCGGCGAGCGCGCCCATCTCGCCAGCCCGATGGTCGATCTCGAGACCCATGTCCAGGACGTGCTGGGCGTGATCGAGTGCGAGGATCTGCGCGACGTCGTGCTGCTCGGCCACAGCTATGGCGGCATGGTCGCGACCGGCGTCGCCGACCGGGTGCCCGACCGGCTGCGCCAGCTGATCTATCTCGACGCCTTCGTGCCAGGCGACGGCCAGTCGCTGAACGATCTGCGGCCCGCGCCGGCCACGCCGACGCCGCCGGTCGAGAACTGGCTGGTGCCCCCCAACCCGTCGGCCGACGATACCTCGGCCGAGGATCTCGCCTGGACCATGCCCCGCCGCCGCTTCCAGCCCGCCCGCACCTTCGCGCAGAAGCTGCGGTTGACCCACGCCGGTCCGCCTTCCTTTCCGCGCGCCTACGTCTATTGCGCTCGCAAGGGACCCGACGACGTGTTCCTGCAGTTCGCGCGGCGCTTCCGCGACGATCCCGCGTGGCGCTACGTCGAGATGGCGGCCAGCCACAGCCCCAACATCACCGCCCCCGACGCGCTGGCGCGCGTGCTGGACGGGTTGCTGATCCGGGGCTGAGCGGGCGGACGGTGGGCCGTCCGAGGTTCGTCGCACGTGCGCCGGTCGCGGGCGCGGCCCGACGCGCGACCAGCTCCGGGCGGGCAGGCGCCCCGACGTCGCCACGTCGGAAACGACGCCGATTTCGATCCGCCGGCCGCGCGCCAAATCCGCGACACGAACTGTTCCGTGTCGCCGCGCCCATCGACGGCACGTCACCCGCGTCGGCAATGCCGCGGTGAACGACGCCGGGATCGCCGCCGCTCTATCTCGCGCCCGGAGCATGAACTACCGACCGAGGCCCGACGTCGCAGACGTCGTTGGCGCGGTTGTTCTGTTTCCGCGTGTTCGGCCGCGCTTCGCCGGACTACCGGAACTCCTCGACGAACAAGCCCCAGTTTTCCGCGTTCGTTTTTGCCTTGGCGGAATCCGCGGTCGCCAGGTTTCGCGCGTTGGTGGCGCCGTAGGCGGTGACGCCGGATCCGTTCTTCTCGTCCTTGGTGCCCAACACGACGTGGGTCAGCTCGTGCACCAGGGTCTCGAACTGGTCCTGGTCGCCGAACGACGCGAGCGACGACGTCGCGTACTTCGGCAGGTTCTTGAAGTTCGGCCCGATCATGACTTTCGAGAACGTGTCGGCTTGCGTGGCGGCGTAATTGACGGCCATCAGCGAGCTGACGCCGGTAAGGCCGACCGTGAAGTGATTGGCCTGGGCGTTGTTGTCGCTCGTCAGGCCGACGCCCTTCACACATTTGATGTTTGTGTTGAGAAGATGGCTCCGCATCTTCGCAATCTTTTCCTTCACGCTCTTGCCGAAGTCCGCCGAATGATCGCCGAACCAGCGGTCGAGCTGCGTGTTGGCACCTCCCGACGCCACCGAATCGCGGCATTTCTGCAGTGCGCTCAAGATGCCCGTTTCAAAATCCCGGACAACGGCCTTTTCGGCAAGGCCAAGCGAGCTGGTCTCGAAGGGCATGTCACTCTCCAATATCGATGAAGTATAGCCGGGAACCGGCGCCGGTCCGCAAGCGCGGGCGGCGATGGTGGTCCCATCGTCGCTCGCCACGACGACGATCATCGCCTTTTGGCGACCCTCGCAGCTGGGTCCGGGCTTGGCAAGCAAGACACGACCACCGGGTGCGTGGGCGCTGCCTCGACCAGCCTCCATGCCATGGCAACCGTCGTCCCCGTCGAGAGGCAGCGTTGCGCTCGCGGCCCTTCCCGTCTCCGGCAACCGGCGTAAGCTGCGCGCGTCGGTCGGGGATGGTCCCTGGCCGGCTGTTCTCAGGGCGGGGTGAAAGTCCCCACCGGCGGTAAGCGTTGGCGACAACGCAAGCCCGCGAGCGCCTTCCGTCGCAAGCCGGGAGGGTCAGCAGATCCGGTGCGATTCCGGGGCCGACGGTCACAGTCCGGATGGAAGAGAACGGGAAGTCCGTCCGCGCGGCCGCCTCGGCGGCACGTGGGGCTGATCGCTCGTGCGCCCTGATTCTGGTCAACCGTCCGAGGAGGACACCATGAATCAGCGCTACCAAGGAACATCAACCACCGACGCGACGATGCCAGCCACGAGCGAACCGCGCGTGGCCTTCATCCAGTCCTGCTGGCATCGCGACATCGTCGACAAGTGCCGCGATTCGTTCATCGCCGAGATGGGCAGGCGCGGCGTCGCGTCCGACCGCATCGACATCTTCGAGGTGCCGGGCGCCTTCGAGATTCCACTCCAGGCCAAGCTGCTGGCGCGCGCCGGCCGCCACGCCGCGGTGGTCGCCACCGGCTTCGTGGTCGATGGCGGCATCTATCGCCACGAATTCGTGGCCGAAGCGGTGATCGACGGGCTGATGCGGGTGCAGCTCGAAACCGACGTGCCGGTGATCTCCGCGGTGCTGACGCCACAGCGCTTCCACGAGCACGAGGACCATCGCGGCTTCTTCCGCGAGCACTTCGTCGTCAAGGGCGTCGAGGCCGCGACCGCCTGCGTCGCGACCATGCGCAACGTCGCCGAGGTCCGCGCGCTGGCGGCCTGACACCCATCCAATCCCGTGCCACGCGCCTTCTCAAGCGCGTAGCACGGGGTACTTCGGCCAGCATTCGGGTTTCGTTTCAGGACAGAAATAGTAATTTTTAGAAGATTATAGAAAATAATAGTTGCTATAATTGCCTACATATGACTATATTTTCCTCCATGCCGTACATCGCTTGGAGAGCAGTCATGCCAGACCAACAGTCCTTCCTCTCGATTCCGTTGCCGACGAAGACCTTTCTCGATCTCGTGGAATTCCTACGAGAGCACAATAGCCCACGCGACCCCGTCGAAATGGTACGCACGGCAGTCGAATACTGGCTCGATAACGCCGCTTGGAAGACCGAAGATCTGCTTCCGGAAGTCATCGATCACGAGAAGGGCTTTCGATGGAAGCAACTCTATCTGCCCCATAGCACACTGATTCGCATGAAATACCGTGGCGGTTTTCACTACGCCAAGGTCGTTGGCGATAAGCTTTTGCACGATGATCAATCAGTCAGCCCGAGTGAGTTCGCGCACCGAGTGACAGGTACCGCCAGAAACGCATGGAGAGATTTGGAGGTCCGTCGACCGGGACAGGACGAATGGATTCTCGCCGATCTCTTGCGCCCTCAGACTGAAGGCGAGAACTAGCGCTGCCTCGCATCTCTCAATCACTGGATAGAAGGGAGAAAATGATGCTGCCCGCCGATGACATCCTTCAAGATCGACTACTTGCGACCGCCGCCCGCCGCGCTGCGGGGATGATTGCCGCGCGTGACGCCTACGCAGAGCTTGCGGACCAATTTCCAGAACTGATACCAGCCGACTTATCGAGTGACACACGCCCATTTCCTGGTGCCGATGGAGCGGATCCGGGCTGGATCGTCGACGAGGAAGCGCCAGGCGCTTTGACAGGCGTCGAGGATCTCGTCGCAGGTGTTCCAGACCCGGGCGCAGAGC
>CAMDVZ010000293.1 GCA_945878895.1 Caenispirillum bisanense
CCATTCGAAAATCTCCGCCGGTTCTGAAGGCGGACTCCTCGAATCACATTCCGATTCCTCGAGGCAAGGATTTTCTGATAGGTGGCAAGTGCTCGCGCCGCGTCGCCTTGACTCGCCCGCCGGGCGGGTGCATGAGCCCGCCGCGACCGCGATCCCGAGGGGTGCGGCGCCAGCCCGTGGCGGCAGGAGTTCCCTAGCGATCATGGATCCCGATCCGGGTGACGCCACCGGCAACGGGCGACCCAACGGCAATGGAAACGGCAACGGACACTCGCCGACGGTCGGACTGACCAGCGGTCTCGACGTGTTCGCCGACAAGCCACGCCCCGCCATTCTCGGCGACGAACCGCTGTCGCAGGTCCATCACGAGGACCCCGCCGACCAGCCCAAGCATGGCCACACCGCCACCGGCACGCTGACGCTGGGCGCGCTCGGCGTGGTCTACGGCGACATCGGCACCAGCCCGATCTACACCCTGCGCGAGATCGTCACCCACGCCGGCACCGCGATGGACCGCACCGCGCTGGTGATGGGCGCCCTCTCGCTGGTGTTCTGGGCGCTGATCCTAGTGGTGACGATCAAGTACGTCATCCTGATCCTGCGCGCCGACAATCGCGGCGAAGGCGGCGTGCTGGCGCTGGGCCGCATGGCAGCCAACGCCCTGCCGGCCGGCGCCACGAAAGCCCGCGCGGTGGCCATGATGCTGTCGATCGTCGGCCTGGCGCTGTTTTTCGGCGACGGGCTGATCACGCCCGCGGTCTCCGTGCTGGGCGCCGTCGAAGGCATCGAGAAGGTGCGGCCCGAACTCAAGCCCTACATCGTGCCGATCGCCGTCGTGATCCTCACCCTGGTGTTCCTGATCCAGGCCCGCGGCACCGGCAAGGTCGGCCGCCTGTTCGGCCCCGTGATGTGCGTCTGGTTCGCGGTGCTGGCGGGGCTTGGCGTGTGGCAGATCGCGCAAAATCCGGCCGTTCTCGCCGCGCTCGACCCCCGCTATGCCCTCGCGGTCGTCGGCCAGCTCGGCTGGGGCGTGTTCCTGGTGCTGGGTGGCGTCGTGCTGGCCGTCACCGGCGGCGAGGCGCTGTATGCCGACATGGGCCATTTCGGTCGCCGGCCGATCCGCATCGCGTGGTTCGCGGTCGTGCTGCCCTCGCTGGTCCTGACCTATTTCGGCCAGGGCGCCCTGCTGCTGCGCCATCCCGAGGCACTCGATCACCTGTTCTTCGAAATGGCGCCGGCATGGGCGCTGATCCCGATGGTGGCGCTGGCCACCGCGGCGGCCGTCATTGCCTCCCAGGCGACGATTTCCGGCGTGTTTTCGCTGACCCACCAGGCGATCCAGCTCGGCCTGCTGCCACGCATGACGATCCTGCACACCTCCGAGACCGAAATCGGACAAATATACGTTCCACGAATGAATTGGCTGCAGATGGCGGGCGTGCTGGCGCTGGTGGTTGGCTTCGGCTCGTCGAGCAACCTCGCCGCCGCCTATGGCATCGCGGTGACCGGTGCCATGATCATCGACGCGCTGCTGGCGATCATCGTGGCGATCCTGCTGTGGCGCTGGAATCCGGTGCTGGTGCTGGCGATGTTCGGCCTGTTCATCGTCATCGACGTCAGCCTGTTCGCCGCCAACGCGCTGAAGATCCCCGACGGCGCGTGGTTCCCGCTCGCCATCGCGGCGGCCGGCGTCTACTTGATCGGCACCTGGCGGCGCGGCCGGGCGCTGCTCTACGAACAGCTCCAGGGCAGTTCGCTGCCGGTGTCGATGTTCCTGGAACGGATGGAACGCGCGCCCATGCGGGTGACCGGCACCGCCGTCTTCATGACCGGCGACATCGATACCGTGCCGCTCGCCCTGCTGCACAATCTCAAGCACAACAAGGTACTGCACGAGCGCGTCATCCTGATGCAGGTGCTGACCGTCGACGTGCCACGCGTCGCCGACACCCGCCGGGTGGAGGTCCGCCGCCTCGGCAAGGGTTTCCACGCGGTGATCGCCCGCTACGGCTTCATGGAGCAACCCGACGTGCCCGCCGCGCTGGCGTCGTGCAGACCGCACGGCCTCGCCTACGACGAGATGCAAACGTCCTTCTTCCTCGGCCGCGAGACCCTGGTGCCGGCGGCCAGGACGCCGCTGGGCCGCTGGCGCCAGGCGATTTTCATCGCCATGTCGACCACGGCGGCGGCGACCAAGATATTCTTCCGCATCCCGCCCAACCGGGCCGTCGAACTCGGCGCCCAGGTCGAGATCTGACGGGACACGACGGTCGACCGCGTCCCCCCGTCGTCTCGCGTGAGCGATGTGAATTTGAAGGCCCCGGCGCCCTCCGCTACAAGCCCGTCACGTTCCATCCCTCCCCCCGATCCAGCGCCGGCCCCGACGCCGCGCGACGGAGTCACGATGTCTTCCGCCAACCCGGCCACCGACGCCGCCCTCGTGTTGAAGCACGGTCTCGCTTTCGCGGATCTGCACGACCGCGACGGGCTCGCCCGGCTCGATGCCGCCTTCGTGGCGCATCTGGCCGCGACCGACGCTGCCCTGCACAACCGCCTCGCCGCCGGGCGGGTCGATCCACCGTCGCTGGCGGCGAAGGATGAATCGACGCTGCTGATCGATCTGGCGCCGCACCTCGAGGATTTCGTCGCCGACCTGTTCGGCGTGACACCGGCGGTCGCCGCCCTGCGCGCCGCCCACCATCGCCTGGCGCCGCTCTACGACTGCAAGCGCCTGTTCGTGCAGCGCCACGCCGCCCGCGCGGTCAAACCAGCCGAGGCCGCGACGCTCGATGGCCCGACCACGACGGCGGCGGCGAACGCCGTTGCCGGAATCGACCTCGCCGACGAAACACTCGCGCTCGAAACCCGCGAGCTCGCCTTCGCCACCGCGGTCCGCCGTCTGCTCGGCGACGACTACAAGGTCGCGACGCCTGCCCCGGAGATCGACGCGCTGGCCCGCTACGCCGCGTGGGCCTTGTCGGCGACCGACGGCAAGCGCCGCCACCGCGCCGGACCTTTGTTCAAACAGCCGCTCAAGCTCGACCCCGCGCACCTCGTGCCGGTCGAGACCGAAACGCGCCACGGCGTGACTGTCATGAAGCTGCCCGACGCGCTGCGCCGCGCCCGCGACGGCTTCCACCTCACCGACGCCGGCGGCGATCTGAATTACGCGCTGGACCACACTCAGTACTGCATCTGGTGCCACAACCAGGGCAAGGACAGCTGCTCGACCGGCCTGCGCGACCGCAAGACGGGTGCCTTCCAGAAGAGCCCGTTCGGCGTGACCCTGGCGGGTTGCCCGCTGGAAGAAAAAATCTCGGAAATGAACCTGGTCAAGGGCCAAGGTTTCGCGCTGGGCGCGCTCGCCATCGTCGCGGTCGACAACCCGCTCTGCGCCGCCACCGGCCACCGCATCTGCAACGACTGCATGAAGGGCTGCATCTACCAGAAGCAGGAACCCGTCGACATCCCGCAGGTCGAGACCCGCAATCTCAAGGACGTGCTGTCGCTGCCGTGGGGCTTCGAGATCTATTCGTTGCTGACGCGCTGGAACCCGCTCGATCTGCGCCGGTCGATCCCGCGACCGGCCTCCGGCCGAACCGTGCTGGTGGTCGGCGCCGGACCCGCCGGCTTCAATCTCGCCCATCACCTGATGAACGACGGCCATGCCGTGGTCGCCATCGACGGCCTGAAGATCGAGCCGCTGGCGCCGTCGCTGAACGGCGTCGCCGCCGACGGATCGCGCGTCGCCTTCGAGCCGATCCGCGACGTCATGGCCCTGACCGAGGACCTCGCCGACCGCGTCCTGGCGGGCTTCGGCGGCGTCGCCGAGTACGGCATCACGGTCCGCTGGGACAAGAATTTCCTCAAGATCGTGCGCCTGTTGCTGGAACGGCGGTCACGCTACGCGCTGATCGGCGGCACCCGCTTCGGCGGCACCCTGACGATCGAAAGCGCCTTCGCGTTCGGCTTCGACCACGTCGCGCTGTGCGCGGGTGCGGGCAAGCCGACCGTGATCGACATGCCCAACAACCTGGCGCGCGGCGTGCGCCAGGCGTCGGACTTCCTGATGGCCTTGCAGCTAACGGGTGCCGCCAAGCGCGACAGCATCGCCAATCTGCAGATACGTCTGCCCGTCGTGGTGATCGGCGGCGGCCTGACGGCGATCGATACCGCCACCGAGTCGATGGCCTACTATCCGCTGCAGGTCGAGAAGTTTCTCGCCCGTCACGAAGCGCTCGTCGCCGAGCGTGGCGAGGACGCCGTGCGTGCCGACTGGAGCGAGGAAGAACACGAGATCGCGGAAGACTACCTCGCGCACGCCCGCGCCTGCCGCTCGGAGCGCGAATCCGCCGCCCGGGCCAACCGCGCGCCCGACTTCGCGCCGTTGATCCAGGCTTGGGGTGGCGTCACCGTCGCCTATCGTCGTCGCCTGGTCGACGCGCCGTCCTACACGCTGAACCACGAGGAAGTGCACAAGGGCCTGGAGGAAGGCATCCGCTTCGCCGAGGGCCTTTCGCCGCTCGCCGTCGAGGTCGACCGCTTCGGCCACGCAAGCGGGCTGAAGGTATCGGGCGAACGCGACGGCGCGACGTTCGAGGCCACGCTTCCCGCTCACACGATCCTCGTCGCCGCCGGCACCCAACCCAACACGGTGCTGGCGCGCGAGGACGCCGAACACGCCAGACTCGACGGCAAGTATTTCCAGGCGCTCGACGAGGATGGCGCGCTCGCCAGCCCGGAGCGACTAGCCAAGCCGACGACGGCGCACGTCCTGATGCACCGTCAAACCGACGGCCGGACCGTGTCGTTCTGGGGCGATCTGCACCCCTCCTTCGCCGGCAACGTCGTGAAAGCGATGGGCGGCGCCAAGCAGGGCTATCCCGTCGTCAGCCGCGTGCTGGCGACATTGCCGCCATCCACGACCACGCCCGACGCGCTCATCGCGCGCGCCAACGCCGAGCTGCGCGCCACCGTGCATGCCGTCCACCGCCTGACGCCGACCATCGTCGAAGTGGTCGTGAAGGCGCCGATGGCGGCACGCGTGTTCGAGCCAGGCCAATTCTACCGCCTGCAGAACTTCGAGGCGCACGCGACCCGCTCGTCGGACACGGTGCTGGCGATGGAAGGCTTGGCGCTGACCGGCGCCTGGGTCGATCGCGACGCCGGGCTGCTCTCGACCATCGTGCTGGAAATGGGCGGCTCGTCGGACCTCTGCGCCCATCTGAAACCGGGCGAACCGGTGATCCTGATGGGTCCGACCGGCACGCCGACCGAAATCGAGGCCGGCGAGACCGTCGTGCTCGTGGGCGGCGGTCTCGGCAACGCGGTGCTGTTCTCGATCGGGGCGGCTTTCCGCGCCGCCGGCTCGAAGGTGCTGTACTTCGCCGGCTACAAGCGCGCCATCGACCGCTACAAGATCGACGAGATCGAGGCCGCCGCCGACGTGATCGTCTGGTGCTGCGACGAGGAGCCCGGCTTCGCGACCCGACGACCCCAGGACCGATCGGTCGCCACCAACATCGTCGAGGCGATGCGCCGCTACGCCGCCGGAGCTCTGGGCGATCAGGTCATCCCGTTCCGCTCGCTCGACCGGCTGATCGCCATCGGCTCCGACGGCATGATGAACGCGGTGCGCCAGGCGCGCCACGGGGTGTTGAAGCCCTTCATCGACAGGGCCGATCACGCCGCGTTGGGCAGCATCAACAGCCCGATGCAGTGCATGATGAAGGAAATCTGCGCCCAGTGCCTGCAACGCCACGTCGACCCGGTCACCGGCAAGGAGACCGTGGTGTTCTCCTGCTTCAACCAGGACCAGCGGCTGGACCTCGTCGACTTCACCTCGCTGCGCCAGCGCCTCACCCAGCAGAGCCTGCAGGAAAAGCAGGCCAAGCTGTGGATCGACCGTTCGCTGCGACTGGCGGGGTTGCGGACGTCGGCGGAGTAGCACTCTCCCGGTCTGGCGACGCCCGGCTCAGCGCCGCACGCCGCGCGCTTCGAACAGGCGCACGATTTCGGTCTGTCCGCGCGCACGGGCGTGGCCAAGCGCCGTCGTGCCCTGGGCGTCGGCGATATCGGGCGACGCGCCGGCGTCGAGCAGCAATCGCACGATCCCGGCGTGACGCGGTCCGCCATCGCCGAGAATCACGGCCTCCAGCAGCGCCGTCCAGCCGAGGCGATTGACGTGGTCGACTTTGACTGCCGTCTTCAGCAAAACCTCGACCACCTCGACATGGCCGTAGTGCGCGGCCGGAATCAGCGCCGTGCCGCCATAGCGATTCAGG
>CAMDVZ010000294.1 GCA_945878895.1 Caenispirillum bisanense
GGTGGCGCTGATGCACGCGCTGGCGAACAACATCGTGACGGCGATTCGTCTGCTGGCGCTCCAGGCGGCCTGAGCGGCCTTCGCAAACGCCCCGGAACGGCACCGAAGGCGGCGGGAGACCCGCGACGGGAGCCCGCGCGGACCCGCCGGAGAGGCATCGGGGCGACCCGATCGGTGGCCCGACGGGCGTCGGAGCCGTCGGCGACGGAAGCCACCGGGTCAGACCGGGCGAAAACCTCAAAAAGTAACGGCCTCCGAGCCCAGCAGGTCGGCATCGGTCACGCCAAACGCCGCCATCACCGCATCGTTCATTCTTCTCTCCTGCCGCTCAAGTCGGTTGTTCGTTCACCGGAAGAGTCTTGTAGATCGCGATCGCTTCTTGTTGCCCCAGCCCCATGTCCATTGCCCGCCGGAAGTAACCGGCGACAAAATCCGGCATGGCGGACGGGATGCCCGCATCCCGCGCCTGCATCTGGATACGGGCCAGTGCCTCGCCCCAGACCTGGAGCGTCGCGGTGGGTTGGTCGTAGGCCTCGTCCTTGATGATCCGGGCCAGTTTGCAGGCGAAGGGGTCGGCTGGGAAGAGGTCGATGAACGCCTGCAGGTCGATGCCCTGCGCCCTGCAGATGCTCGCGGCATGTGCCACGCCCATGAACTTCACGTAGGACATTGTCAGCCATGCTAGGTCCAGTGCCGCGGCGTCGCCGACTGCCCGACCCACGGAGCGCACTTTTCCGGCAAGGCAGGTCAGAAGCGGACCCGCGACCTGCCACGCCAGCGCGTCGCCTGAAAACACCAACTCGCCTCCTGCCGTGCCGATCGCACCTGGGCCGCAAAGGATCGCGCCATCGAGATAGCGCGCATCCTGCTCGCCGACCCAAACCGAAAGCGCCTCGGCCTCGCGCGGGGTGCCCGTGGTCAGATTCACGATTGTTCGCCCCGCGAGACGATTCGCCACGCCGTTGGTCTCCAGGAGCACGCGGGTGGAAGCATAGCTGTCGATGCAGATCAGGATGATCGGACTGGCGGCAATCGCGTCCGCCAACGTGTCGGGCGCCACTGCCCCGATATCCGCCAGCATCCGTGCCTTTCCCGGCGTGCGATTCCAGACCGCGACGTCATGCCCGGACGCCAGCGCCGCCCGCGCAAGGGTCGAACCCATCAACCCCAATCCAATGCAGGTCACCGCGGTCATCGGCTCTCTCCTCCAGGATCGTGTGCCTATACCCGGTCGACACGAGGCGGGCATTCTACGCGGAAAAAATCTGGCGTCGCCCGGTCGTGCGCGCCCGATCTGCGGGTCCTGCGAGGCGTATCGGCGCGCCGTCGTCCCGGATCGTCGATTCGAGGCTCGGACCCGCGCCCGGCAACGGGCGACCCGGCGGATTCGGGACGCCGGCCGCGGCGTTGCCACGAAAGGAAACAGGCGGACGGGTGCGGTGGAGAATCCGCGCCGGTGAAGCGATGATCGAGGATGTACATGCGAATTTTCTCCCCGAGGCGCCGCGTGGCGGCGTCTCGATGGCGGGTTGCGACGATGTTCGAGGGGAAGGATCGAGAGGCAGGCCGGTGTCCGGCGCATTTCTCGTCATCCTATGGAAAATAGCTTAATATAGTCTGACTACTTTATCAATGCTTGGCGACGGCGAGAGCCGGTTACCTCGGGCGCTCCCTATCCACATGATATATATGGACGATTCAGAGACGTCGCACAGCATCGCGCGCGCCACCTGAATCCAGGCCCGGATTGCCGTCGCGAACACCACGACAGGTATATTTTTGTTCACCAGTCATATTTCAAGCCCCGCGCGACCCGCCACCGTCCGCGCGCGGTCGCGTCACCCATCGCCGCCGGCGAGCGATCCGACCGGACGCGAACGCCGGCGCCGCCGCGACAAAAAAGGCCGGTCATCACGAAAAATCGTCCGGCTTTGCCGCTTTTTCGCCGCGAAAAACGGCTTACATTCGGACCATGAACACACGCTCCCCCTTCCGCCGGACCGGCGCCGCCTGCGCCCTCCTCGCTCTCGCCCTCGCGGGCCTGTTCGCCGTCGAGGCCGCCGCCCAGGACCGGCGCCCGGCGCCCAAGGTCCGCAGCATTCCCTTCGTGTCGATCACGAAGTCGAACGGCCAGGTCCGCTATTTCGAGACCAACGCCATCCCGCTGCTGTTCCACAAGGCCTGCTTCGGCTGGCGCATGCATGTCGGCGGTCCCGATCGCGGCGTCAGTCTGGTCGAGGTGTTGCAGACCTCGGAGCCAGCCAAGGACATCATCGCGGGACCCGAGACCGAGGTCAGTGCCGACAAGATGCGGGCCACCACCCGCATGCGGGAACGGGTGGTCGACGGCTACATGCAGCGTTCGTGGTGCATCATCCCCGGCGATCCGCCGGGCACCTACAGCTATCACATCACCATCGACGGCGAGCCGCGCGGCGAGTTCGTGTTCTGCGCGCTCGCGATGCCCGACCAGAACGAGAATATCGATCCGACCGAGCTCAACTGCCCCAACAAGTTCCAGGGTGTCGAGCATCGGCGGCCGCCGGCCGCGGCGATGCCGGGCTAGCGCCTTCGCGACTGGCCCGGCGTACCCCGACGGGCTATGGAACACGCCGATCACCGCCGCCCCGTCGCTCCAGGCCCCCGATGTCCGATTCCGCCCGTCCCGACGCGCCGTCCGGCGCCGATTCGCGCCCGCCGTCGTCGCAGCCGGCGATTCCGCGGCCCCCCGTTCCGCGTCCCCCCGTTCCGCGTCCCGTCGTCCTCTGCATCCTCGACGGTTGGGGCCACCGCACCGATCCGGCCTCCAACGCGGTGATGGCGGCGCGCAAGCCGACCTGGGATCGGCTGGTCGCGACCTGCCCGCAGGGGCTGATCGACGCGTCGGAGCATCACGTGGGGTTGCCGGCGGGCCAGATGGGCAATTCCGAGGTCGGCCACATGAATCTCGGCGCCGGCCGGGTGGTGATGCAGGATCTGCCGCGCATCGACCAGGCGATCGCCGATGGCTCGCTGGCGGCCAATCCTGAATTCGCGACCTTCGTGAATAAACTGAAGGCGAGCGGCGGCGTCTGCCATCTGCTGGGGCTGATTTCCGACGGCGGCGTGCACAGCCACCAGAACCAGATTGCCGCGCTCGCCAACCTCGTGGCAGCCCAGGGTGTATCGGTTTCGATACATGCCTTCCTCGATGGCCGCGACGCCCCGCCCAAAAGCGCCCGCGATTTCCTGAAGGCCTTCCAGCATGCCCTTTTTCCGGGTCTGCCGATCCGTTTGATGACTGTCACTGGCCGCTTTTACGCCCTCGACCGCGACAAGCGCTGGGACCGCGTAAGTCTCGCGTACGACACCCTGGTCGACGCCGGCGGCCCGCGCGCGCCGACCCCCGACACCGCCATCGTCGCGGCCTACGAAGCCGGCCTGACCGACGAGTTCGTGGCTCCCACCGTGATCGGCGACTACCCCGGCATGCGCGACGGCGACGGCATCCTGATGGGTCATTTCCGCGCCGACCGCGCCCGCGAGATCCTGACCGCCTTGCTCGATCCGCTGTTCGACGGCTTCGCCCGCCCGCGCGTGGTGTCGTTCGCCGCGGCGCTCGGCCTGGTGGAATACTCGACCGCGCTGAACGGCTTCCTCGGCACCCTCTTTCCCTCGATCCCGATCGCCATGGGACTGGGCGAAACGATCGCCCGCGCCGGCCGCAAACAGCTGCGCATCGCCGAAACCGAGAAGTACGCCCACGTCACGTTTTTCTTCAACGGCGGCGAGGAACGCGTGTTCGAGGGCGAGGAGCGCATCCTGGTGCCCTCGCCCAAGGTCGCGACCTACGACCTGCAGCCCGAGATGAGCGCCCCCGAGGTAACCGACCGGCTGGTCGCCGCCATCGGCTCGGGCACGTTCGACCTCGCCATCGCCAACTACGCCAACACCGACCAGGTCGGCCACAGCGGCGTGTTCGATGCCGCCGTCCGCGCCGTCGAGACCGTCGATGCCTGCCTCGCCCGCCTGGTCGATGCCGTGCACCGCGCCGGCGGCTGCCTGCTGGTCACCGCCGACCACGGCAACGTCGAGCAGATGCACGACCCCGAGTCCGGCCAGCCGCACACCCAGCACACCGTCAACCGGGTTCCCGCCATCCTGTTCAACGGCCCCGCCGCCATCCGCTCGCTCCGCGACGGCCGCCTGTGCGACGTCGCGCCGACCTTGCTGGCCCTGATGGGGCTGGCGAAACCGGCCGCGATGACCGGCGTCTCGCTGCTGTCGGAATCGGCGCGCGCGCCGGTGCTGGCGCTTCCCGCCGCCGCGCTGGCGCGCGCGGGATGACCGGTCACGTCTTCGCGCGCCGCGACGCCACGCCCTTGAGCGACCTTCCCGCGACGCGGTAGGTTGCCCACAACGCAAGCTGGGAACGCCACCGGTTCCCGAAGGATCGATCCACCATGAAGCTCCGCCACCTGACGGCCGCCGCCGCCACCGCGCTCGCGCTCGCCCTGCCGCTGGCCCTCGCGCCTTCGTTGCTGGCCCAGGACAAGGCCGGCCGCGACAAGGGCAAGCCCGACCGCAGCGAGACCTACCAGCAGCTCAACCTGTTCGCCGACGTGCTGGAGCGGATCCGGGGCGACTACGTCGAGCCGCCCAACGAGAAGGACCTGATCGAGAACGCCATCAACGGCATGCTGGCCTCGCTCGACCCGCATTCGTCCTACATGAACCCGAAATCGTTCAAGGACATGCAGGTCCAGACCCGCGGCGAGTTCGGCGGGCTGGGCATCGAAGTCACGATGGAAAACGGCGTCGTCAAGGTCGTCTCGCCCATCGACGAGACGCCCGCCGCCAAGGCCGGTCTGATGCCGGGCGACCTGATCGTCTCGCTCGACGGCGAGCCGGTCATGGGCCTGACGCTGCAGGAGGCGGTCGAGAAGATGCGCGGCCGCGTCGACACCACGGTGAAGCTCGGCATCCGCCGCGTCGGCAAGGATCCGTTCGACGTGACGCTGACGCGCGCGGTGATCAAGGTCCAGTCGGTGCGCGCCCGCCTCGAAGGCGACGTCATCTATCTGCGCATCACCTCCTTCACCGCCCAGACGACGGCCGGCATCGAGGAGGCGGTCGCCAAGTACAAAAAGGAGCTGGGGCCGAAGTTCAAGGGTGTCGTGCTCGACATGCGCAACAACCCCGGCGGCCTGCTCGACCAGTCGATCTCGGTGTCGGACGCCTTCCTCGACAAGGGCGAGATCGTGTCGACCCGCGCCCGCAAGGCCGAGGACGTGCAGCGCTGGAACGCCAAGCCCGGCGACATCGCCGAGGGCAAGCCGATCGTCGTCCTGATCAACGGCGGCTCGGCCTCGGCCTCGGAAATCGTCGCCGGCGCCCTGCAGGACCATGGCCGCGCCGTTGTCCTGGGCACGCGCTCCTTTGGCAAGGGATCGGTGCAGACCATCATGCCGGTGACCGGCGGCGGCGCGATCCGGTTGACCACCGCGCTCTACTTCACGCCGTCGGGCCGCTCGATCCAGAAGGAAGGCATCAAGCCCGATATCGAGGTCGAACAGGCCAAGCTCGAGGTCCAGAAGCCGGCCGAGCGGCCGCGCGAGGAAAACCTGCGGGGCTCGATCACCAATCCGAACCGGCCGCCGGCCAAGCCCGACGCCGCCGCGCCGGCCAAGCCCGCTCCCGGCGCCGACGGCGCCAAAACGGAACCCGGCAAGACGGAGCCGGGCAAGCCCGACGCCGCCAAGGCCGATCCGGCGAAAGCCGCGGATCCGGCAGAGCCGCCGGCGGCGGGCGCCGGCGACTACCAGCTGGCCCGGGCGCTCGACCTGATCCGTGGCGTCGCCCTGTTCGGCGCGCGCAACTGACGCGAGCGACCGCAGAGTTCGCCGAGCAGATGGCCGCCAACGACCCCTGGGACGAGCGTCTCGCCGTGCCGCGCGCAGGACCGCGCGCCGGGGTGGCACTTGCGTACGCGCTGGCGGCGGTGTTCGTCGCGAGCGCCGCGGCGATCGGCTACACGCAGCTGAGGCCGGCCACCTCGACGCGGGAACGGCCGGCGCCGCAGCCCGCCGCGCGGACCGAGCCCGGGCCACGCGCCACGGTGTCGATCGGGTTGCCCGCGGTGACGGTCGCGATGCCGGCACCGGGCGCGACCGTGCCGCCACCGGCGGTGGGTGGCACGCCGCCCGCCGCGCTGCCGGTGCCGCGGCCCCCGGCCGTCGCGGCTC
>CAMDVZ010000295.1 GCA_945878895.1 Caenispirillum bisanense
GCGGCGGTGCCGACGTGCTGGCGGGCCTCGCCGGCAACGACACCGGTTACGGCGGCACCGGCGACGACGCGCTGCGCGGCGGTGCGGGCAACGACACGCTGTACGGTGGCACCGGCACCGACGCGCTGTATGGCGGCTCGGGCGGCGACACGATCTTCGCCGACGCCTCCGACGTCACCGACCGTTCCGGCTGCGCCAACGCGCTCGCCAACGACCGCGCCGCCCCCTGCGGCGCCACGACGTACAACACCAACCTCGTGCAGGTGGAGGCGGTGGCGTAGGCGTGACGCAACCAGTCCTGCGTTTCGGAGACGATCGCACGATCACAGGGAAAGCATTGGGAGAAGTGCGTTCCGATTATGCAAATATAGACAGGTCCAACGCAAAATACGCGTCCGCCGCCCGTGCGGCCGGCCGACGGCCTCAATGCTGCCACTCCCGCATTGCAGGATGCGGACCAAGGTGCCAATCTCGCCCCGGAACGCCAGTCATCCGGTGGATGTCGGCTCAAGGGTCCAAGCGGAGAATGTCGGACCGCGCCATTTCCATGTGCCGCCACAGACATCGGGTGCACGCGGATGATTGATTCCGCCGGGACCGTATTCGAGTGAAAGGGCATTGGCCGTGACGCCCAGCCAAGACGTCCTGTCCGTCAACTATCTCACCAACGGCGTTCTGTAGAACGGCTGGCAGTGGAATTTCGGCGCGGCGCCCCACACCCTCTCGTACAACCTGTCCAACGCTGGCGGCCAGGGCTGGAGCGCCACGGAGTCGGCGGCCTACGCGGCAGCCCTGAATTCGTGGGCGAAGGTCGCCGATCTGACGTTCGCCCCGGTGTCGGATGCCGCGATGGCGACGTTCGTGGAAACCATCGTCAGTAGCGATCAGATGCTGGCGATGACCGGCTCCCCGCGCGTGATCGCCTTCCACAAGACGCCGAAGGACGCCGCGCTCGCCCACAACCAGCCGATCGATACGACGCACGGGAGCACGTTCGCGGCGGGCCAAGCTGGCGGCTTCTACAACAGACAGTCGCTCGGGCAGCTCTCGGGCTGGAGCGACGCCCAGCTGGCCGAAGGCGCCTATTTTCGCATGGCGTTCACGCACGAGCTTGGTCACGGGCTCGGCCTCAAGCACCCGCACGACGCTTTCGGATCGGTGCCGACCTTGCCCGGCGTCAAGAACGGCGCCGCGACCACGCTCGGCACCAACCAGCAGAATCACCAGTTCTGGTCGGTGATGTTCTACAACGCCAACTACGGTTTCGATGCGGCCGGCCATGTCGTATTGCGGACCGGGAACCCGCTCACGGACTCCACCGCGTTCGGCTATGTCGAGGGGCCGATGGCCTACGACGTCGCGGCGATCCAGCATCTCTACGGCGTCAACACTACCACCGGCGCGGACGACACGGCCTACGACCTGCCCGGGGCCGACGGCGCGGGCACCGGCTGGGTCTGCATCTGGGATACCGGTGGCAACGACACGCTGCGCTACGCCGGCGCCGCCGACGCGATCCTCGACCTGACGGCCGCCACGCTCGACGGCACCGCCACCGGAGGCGGCGTCCTCAGCTACGCCGCCCGTATCCATGGCGGCTACACCATCGCCAACGGCGTCGTGATCGAGAACGCGTCCGGCGGTTCCGGCAACGACCGTCTGGTCGGAAACCAGGCCGACAACACGCTCGATGGCGGTTCCGGCAACGACACGCTGGTCGGCGGCGGCGGCCGCGACACGATCATCGGTGGTGATGGCAACGACCTGCTGGTTGGCGACGCAGAGACCGCGCCGGTCCCGGTCGCCGTCGGGTTCGGGTCGGGAACGGTGACGCACGACTACGGCAACACTTCGATTGCCACGGCGCTGTTGCTCGACGGCAGCTTCAGCCTCGGGGCCGACGTCTACATCGACGGGTCGACGACCCGCCCGCACGTCGGGGTGCATTTCCTCTCGCCCGCGACCGGCCCCGTCGTCGCATCCTATTACGCGCTAACGCTGGGGGCCGGCGTCTCGGTGATGCTGGACATCGACCACGCCAGCGCCGGTTTCGACAGCTGGATCCGGTTGCTCGACAGCAACGGCGGGGTGCTGGCCAGCAACGACGACGCGGCTGGCGATCCCGGTAGCGCTGGCCTGGTCGATTCGCGCATCGTGTTCACGGTAAGCGCGACGGCGACCTACTATGTCTCGGTCGGGCAATGGGCCACCGTCTATGGCGACACCCTACCCAACGGCGTCGGCTACGACCTCGACGTCTCGGTATGGGCACCGGCGACTCCGGGGTCGGCCGGTACTGCCGCAGCGGACCGGTTCGATGGCGGCGATGGTATCGACACGCTGAGCTATGCCGGCGCGACGGCGACCGTGGCAGTGCGCATCGACCTCGGCGCCGGCTATGGCGGCGAGGCGGACGGCGACCTCTACGCGGGGATCGAGAACGTCGTCGGCTCGCCGTTCGACGACACGCTGGTGGGCGATGGTCTCGCCAACCTGCTGACCGGCGGCGGAGGCAGCGACGTGTTGTTCGGCATGGGCGGCGAGGATTGGCTGGTTGGCGGCAGCGCGGCGTCCGGCGGCTACAACCAGCTGTGGGGTGGCCCCGGCAGCGACACGGCGTCCTATGCCGGCACGACTGGAACGGTCTACGCCGATCTCGCGCTGTTCTGCGCCTTCTTGGACAATGGCGCGGGATATCTCCTGACCGATACCTACAACGCCGTCGAGAACCTGCTGGGCAGCTCCGGAGTCGACGTGCTGATCGGCGACGGCGGCGATAACGCGATCACCGGGGCGGCCGGTGCCGATCAACTCTATGGCCGCGACGGCGCCGATATCTTCGTCTATCGCGGCTGGGCCGATAGCAACCTGATAGCGGGCTACGATACCATCGCCGATTTCGTGGTCGGCGTGGATCGCATCGACCTGTCGGCCTTGCATCTGGATGCCAGCCATGTCGTGATTCTCTCCGACGCGGGCGCAACCAGTTTCTACGTTGAATCGACGGCGGGTACGTTCAATGTCGCGACCGATGTCGCCATCGCTTTCATTGGCGCCAACGCGTTGACGATGGCCGACATCCTGTTCTGAGGGACGCGTTGGAGGTCGACCGCGGTCGTTGGCCGGCAATTTGACGCAGCGCTCCCTCCTGGTTTACTTGTGGAGTGTCGCCTGAACAGACCCGACTTTTCCGCGGGGGGATGCGCGCACGGCGGTGTCGGGATCGGCATTCGCGCCGCGAACCGGGGCAAGTCGGCCCTACCTGGCAATGGAGAGCCATCATGCTGTTCACGCCGGTCAACAACTACCAGCCGTCGCTGGCGATGACGCAAGAGATCAGCCTGTTCGGAGTTTATCTTAGTCAGGCGTTCGGGGAACCGTATGTCGGCGCGCTGCTGACGTTCGCAGGCAATTTCGCGCTGAACGGCTATCAGGCAGCCAACGGCGCCCTGTTGCCGATCGCGGAAAACGACGCGCTATTCAGCCTGATAGGCACGACGTATGGCGGCGACGGGCAGACTATCTTCGCGCTGCCCGACCTGGTGGGCCGCGTCACGGTGGGGACCGGCAGCGGACCGGGCCTGCCGACGGAGGTTCTCGGCCAGACGTCGGGCACCGCCGGGGTGACACTGACGTTGAACCAGGTGCCCGTGTCGATCGGCGGCGGCGGCCAGTCGTTCAACGACATGCAGCCGTCGCTGGCGCTGACCTACGACATTGCCGTGCAAGGTGTGTTCCCGTCGCGCAATTTCGATCCGGCGACGGCGGCCGCCGGCACCGACCCCTTCCTCGGCGAGGTCGAGCCCCTCATCAATGGCTACGTCCCGCGCGGCTGGATGGAGTGCGCCGGGCAGATCCTGTCGATCGCCCAGAACCAGGCGCTGTTCTCGCTCCTCGGCACGACGTATGGCGGCAACGGGCAAACAACGTTCGCCCTACCCGACCTGCGTGGGCGCACCATCGTCGGCGCCAACGGTGGATCCGTGCAACTCGGGGAAACCGGCGGCGAGGCGACGCACACGCTGACCAGCGCCCAGGTCCCGGACGGCCTTGGCAACGCCGTGCAAACCTTCAACAACATGCAGCCCTATCTCGGGCTCAACTACGTGATCGGCACGCAAGAGGTCTTTCCGCCGCGCGGGTTCGAGCCGACCACCGCCGTCGGTGGGACGGAGCCCTATATCGGCGAGGTATTCGCGTTCGTCGGCAACTTCGCACCGCGGGGCTACGCCTTCTGCGACGGCTCGCTACTGGCGATCGCCAGCAATACTGCGCTGTTCTCGATCCTCGGGACGCAGTACGGCGGCGACGGGCGAACAACTTTCGCGCTACCGGATCTGCGCGGCAGGACGATCATCGGCGCGGGCTTCGATTCCGGGCTGGGCGACTTCGCCGTCGGCGATCGCGTGGGCGAGGCCGCGACCACCGTGCTCGGCTCCAACCTGCCCGACGTGCCGCCGTTCTTCACCTCCAACGGCGGCGGCGTCAACGCCGCGATCACGAAAATCGACGCGGCGGTTCTCGTGACGACGGTCCTTGCCGCGACGCCCACCGGCGACAGCCTCACGCTCTCGATCACGGGCGGCGAGGATCGGACGCTGTTCCAGATCGTCAATGGCAACCAGCTGCGCTTCGTCTCCGCCCCCGACCTCGACGCCCCACCCTCCGTCGGCGCGACGGCGGGCTACCAGGTCGACGTGCGCGCGAGCGACGCCTTGGCCGGCAGTTCCGCGACGCAGCGCATCACGGTCAACCTGTCGCCGAACGCGCACGTCACCGGCGTCAACGTCAGCTACGCCGACGCCATCGGCGCGGTCTATGTCGACGTTCCCACGCACCTGGGCTATCGCGCCGACACCGGGCTGAGCTATTCGGGCGGCCCGCTCAGCATCACGCCGATCGCCACCGACACGCTGGCCGGCGCGACCAACATCGCGGGTTCGGCGTTCGACGATCTGCTGGTCGGCGACAACGGCGCCAACACGATTTCCGGCGGCGGCGGCAACGACGTCCTGTTCGGCCAGGGCGGCGGCGACGTGATCTCCGGCGGCGGGGTGAGCGGTTCCGGGTACAATCAGATATGGGGTGGTCCGGGATCCGACACCGTCACGTACGCGAGCGAGACCGCCGCGGTGACCGCCGACCTGACCGGTCACTACGGCTTCGTCGGCGGCGTCGCTCCGACCAACCTGCGCGACGTCTTCAACTCGGTGGAGAATCTGATCGGAGGCGCCGGCAACGACACGCTGAGAGGCGACGCGCCCGTCAACACCCTCGACGGTGGCGCCGGCAGTGACGTGCTAATGGGCTTCGACGGCGACGACTGGCTGATCGGCGGCGGCGTGTCTTCGGGCGGATACAACCAGCTGTTCGGGGGCAACGGCATCGACACCGCAAGCTACGTCGCCGAGACGACGGCCGTGACCGCCAGTCTCGCGGGGCTGTGGGCCTATGTCGGCGGCGTCGCCTCGACCAACCTGCGCGACGTCTTCAATTCGATCGAGAACCTCGTCGGCGGATCGGCGGTCGACGTGCTGGTCGGCGACGGGCTCGCCAACATCCTGGAGGGTGGCGGCGGTGCCGAGCAGCTCTATGGCGGAGCCGGAGCCGATACGTTCGTCTATACCGGCTACGCCGACTCCAACGTCGTGACCGGCTACGACACGGTGGCGGATTTCGTGGCCGGCACCGACAAGATCGACCTCAGGGCCTTTTCCGGCATGACCGCCGCCAACGTCGTGATCATCTCGGGGCCGGCCTCGACCAAGCTCCTGATCGAGGTGACGCCGGGCACGTTCAACGGCGCCACCGATCTGGCGATCTCCCTGATCGGGGTCAATGCGCTGACGGTGGCCGATATCCTGTTCTGAGTGCAAAGGGCGGCCGGCGCCGGTCGCGCCGGGACGGCCGCGGGCCGCGTGGCCAACCGGCGCGGGGCGGCAAAACGCGGCGAATCCGGTCGCGGAGACGACGGGATTCGGTTCGGATCGTCGCCAAACGCGGCGCTTTCCGGTTATTTCCCGTACCGGAAACGCCATTTCGGCCCGACTCGTGAGTCGGGCGCGAAAAAAATCCAATGAAATCAAGTGCCCGAAAATCCCGCACACGGGATTTTGCAGCTATTTATACCAAGTCGCCTAAAGATTGACACACGCCCAGTCTCGCGTGGCGATCGACCGGATCCTGTCTGGATCGCCGACCAG
>CAMDVZ010000296.1 GCA_945878895.1 Caenispirillum bisanense
GCAGACCCGCGTGGCGCCCCCGCGCGGACCCGCCGGAGAGGCATCGGGGCGACCCGATCGGTGGCCCGACGGGCGTCGGAGCCGTCGGCGGCGGAAGCCACCGGGTCAGACCGGGCGAAAACCTCAAAAAGTAACGGCCTCCGAGCGGAGCGAGGGACCCCGGATTCTTCGAGACTTTGCGAGCCCTCGCCGCCGCGCCGAGGTCCCTCGGCAAGCTCGGGATGACACCGGTTTCGTACTGCAGACGGTGCGCCGACCATTGAAAACACTCGCCTTTTCTGGCCCTCGCGAGATGTGTGAATCCGGTAGCTTTGTGGGGGAGGGAGCAAAAGCAGGCAGATTTCACCCTATCCTAGCGCCTATGGGTGTCCGCCCGACGGTGCGCCGACCATTGTCGCCGAAAGTTAGCGCCTATGAGCGCGCCACTCCGGTGGCGTATCTTCGCCGTCGCGTGGGCCGCCGAGGACGCTCGCCACGAGCGCCATCGGCGTGGCGCGCCCCGGCCGGCGCGACATCGGCACGGTTTCCATCGACGCGACAGCTGCTGGGGAGCCGGAATGGCGTTCGCCGGACTGCCCTGAATATCCGGTCGAGCGGCATGCCGACCGCTTCCCGCCGACCCCGGATGCACCGCATCGCGGCAGCCCGGTGAGGCGTTCGTCTTGTCGCCACGTCGGGCGCCGCCTATCGTCCACGCCGACAATTCCCCCACGAAGGACACGACCATGAACGCTCCCGCCCGTCTGCGCGCCCTGCTCGCCGATCCCGCCTTCGTCACGATGCCGGCGGTGTGGGACGGCATCAGCGCCAAGCTGGCAGCGGAGGCAGGCTTCAAGACGGCGTTCCTGTCGGGCTCCTGCGTGGCGGCGAGCCGTCTCGGCGGCCCCGATCTCGATCTGGTCTCGTTCGGCGAGATGTTCGATTCCTTCACCATGGTCCACAACGCAGCCCCCGAGACCCTGATCCTGGCCGACGGCGATCACGGCTACGGCAATCCGATGAACGTGCAGCGCACCGTGCGCGCCTATGGCCGCGCCGGGGCGGCCGCCATCCTGATCGAGGACAAGATCACGCCGCGCGCCCTGACGGCGGCCGGCAAGCCCTGCCTGCCGCGCGAGGAGGCACGGATGAAAATTCGCGCCGCCGTCGAGGCGGCGAAGGACTCCGGCATCCTGATTCTCGCCCGCACCGATTGCCGCCCGACCCAGGGCATCGACGAGGCGGTCGCCCGCATCGAGATGTACGTCGAGGAAGGCGCCGACATCCTGTTTCTCGATTCGCCGGAGAACGACGAGGAAGTCCGCCGCGCCGTCGCCGCGGCCGCCGGCAAACCCTCCTTCGCGGTGCTGTCGCCGGGAGCACCACGCGCCACCCCGACCCGCGACCAGGCCATCGCGCTCGGCCTCAAGATCGGCACCTACCCGACCGGCATGCTCTCGCCGGCGATCGCTGGCATGAAGGCGGGTCTGGCGGCGCTGGTGGCGGGCGAGGCGGCCTCGCCGATGGCGCTGTCGGCGGCGGAGCACCGCGCGACGCTCGGCTACGCGGAGTACGACGTCGAGGCAAAGCGCTTCATCGTGCCGCGCTGAGCCGGGGCGAACGGCATCGACCCGCGACGCGGTCCGACCGCACCTCGGACCGCGTCGTGGACCGCGTTGATCTCGATCAAGGCGACGCCGCGCCGGCGTCGGACACTGGCACCCGCCCGCCAGAGACCCGTGCGTGCCGTCCCGCCACGGCGCGAGCGTCGTCGCCGTCGGGCGCCCAATCTAGGAAAGATCCGGTTTCATGAGCGACACAGCGACACTCACCCGCCCCGCGGCCCAGAAAGTCGAGCATTTCGACGTCCTCGTCGTCGGCGCCGGCATTTCGGGGGTCGGCGGCGCCTACCATCTGACCAAGCAGTGCCCCGGCAAGAGCTTCGTCGTGCTGGAGTCGCAGGAGAGTTTCGGCGGCACGTGGTTGACGCACCGCTATCCCGGAATCCGGTCCGACAGCGATCTCTACACGTTCGGCTACCGCTTCAAGCCGTGGACCAGCGCGCCGATCGCGACAGCCGACGAAATCCGCCGCTACATGGCCGAGGTGATCGAAGAGAACGACCTCGGCCGCCACATCCGCTATGGCCACAAAATCGCCTCGGCGCGCTGGTCGAGCGCGGCCAACCGCTGGACGCTGGAAGCCACCCGCGCCGACACTGGCGAGACGGTGCGCTTCACCGCGAACTTCCTGTGGATGTGCCAGGGCTACTATCGTCACGAGGAAGGCTACACGCCGGAATGGGCGGGCATGGACGATTTCCAGGGCCGGATCGTGCATCCCCAGACCTGGCCGGACGATCTCGACTATCGCGGCAAGAAGGTGGTCGTGATCGGTTCCGGCGCCACGGCGGCGACCCTCATCCCGGCGATCGCGGCCGACACCGCGCACGTCACCATGCTGCAACGCTCGCCGACCTTCTTCCGCACCGGCCGCAACGCCATCGCGATCGCCGACGAGCTGCGCCAGCTCGAAGTCGCCGAGGAATGGATCCACGAGATCGTGCGCCGCAAGATCCTGCACGACCAGGCCGTCTTCACGCGCCGCTCGTTCGAGGAACCCGAGACGGTGAAGAAGGAACTGCTGTCGGCGGTGCGCGGCCATCTCGGCGACGACTACGACATCGACACGCACTTCACGCCGACATACCGCCCGTGGCGCCAGCGCATCGCCTTCGTGCCCGACGGCGACGTGTTCGAGGGCATCCGCTCGGGCAAGGCCTCGGTGGTCACCGACGAGATCGAGCGCTTCACCGGGACCGGCATCCAGCTGAAATCGGGCCAGCATCTCGACGCCGACATCGTCGTCACCGCCACCGGCTTCAATCTCAACGTGCTGGGCGACATCGCCTTCGAGATCGACGACAAGCCGCTGGTGTTCTCCGACACAGTCACCTATCGCGGCATGATGTTCACCGGCGTGCCCAACATGGCCTGGGTGTTCGGCTATTTCCGCGCCAGCTGGACGCTGCGGGCCGACCTGGTGGCCGACTTCGTCTGCACGCTCCTCAACCGCATGGGCGAGAAGCAGGCCAGGCGGGTGACCGTGGCGCTGCGCCCCGAGGACAAGGACATGAAGCTGCTGCCGTGGATCGATCCGGAAAACTTCAATCCCGGCTACCTGATGCGCGGCATGCACCTGCTGCCCAAACGCGGCGACAAGCCGGAATGGCAGCACAATCAGGACTACTGGGCGGAGAAGAACGAGCTGCCCGCGATCGACCTCGACGACAAGGCGTTCGTCTACGCCTGAGCCACGCCGGCGCGGCGGAAGCCGTCGCGCCACGTCGTGGCAGCCAGTCGCGGACAGCAACCGCCGCCGCTTGCAAAATGCCCCGACGAGGTCGAATTTCCACCGCGCCGGGGTTCCGTCGCCTCGCGCGAACCGACAGACTTCCCTGGGGACTCCGCCATGCCAGACGCTTCCAACCTTCCCGCCGAGCGCCAGTTCGACGTCGTCGTCGTCGGTGGCGGCCTCGCCGGTCTCTACGCCATCCACCGCCTGCGCGGCATGGGCCTGAAGGTGCGCGCCTACGAGGCGGGCTCGGGCGTCGGCGGCACGTGGTTCTGGAACCGCTATCCCGGCGCGCGCTGCGACGTCGAGAGCCTCGAATACTCCTATTCCTTCTCCGACGAGCTGCAGCAGGAATGGAAGTGGCCGGAGCGTTACGGCACCCAGCCGGAAATCCTGCGCTACATCGAGCACGTCGCCGACCGCTTCGACCTGCGTCGCGACGTCGAGCTGAACACCCGCGTCAAGTCGGCTGTGTTCGACAAGCAAAGCGGCGACTGGACCATCGTGACCGACAAGGGCGAGGCGGTGCGGGCGCGGTACTGCGTCATGGCGGCGGGCAATCTCTCGACGCCCAGGGTGCCCGACTTCAAGGGCATCGGCGACTTCCGCGGCAAGTGGTACCATTCGGGCCTGTGGCCGCACGAAGGCGTGGATTTCACCGGTCTGCGCGTCGGCGTGATCGGCACCGGCTCCTCGGGCGTGCAGATGATCCCGATCATCGCCCGCCAGGCCAAGACCCTGCACGTCTTCCAGCGCACCGCCAATTTCAGCCTGCCCGCCCGCAACGCACCGATGGAGCCGGAGCGCGAGAGCCGCCACAAGGCCGACTATCCCGCCCGTCGGCGGGCCGCCTACGACACCCCCTTCGCCATCGGCGGCTATCCGAAGCCGACGCAATCGGCACTCGCGACATCCGCCGGGGACCGCGAGGCCGCCTACGAGGCCAAATGGCGGGAAGGCGGCAGCATCAGCTTTCTCTACGCCTACAACGACCTGCTGGTGAACAAGCAGTCCAACGACACCGCCTCGGAATTCGTGCGCGAGAAGATCCGCGGCATCGTGACGGATCCGAAGGTGGCCGAGCTGCTGGCGCCCGACGACCATCCGATCGGCACCAAGCGGCTGTGTCTCGATACCGGCTATTACGAGACCTACAATCGCGACAACGTTACCCTGGTGGACGTGCGCAGCGATCCGATCGCCGAGATCACGCCGTCGGGCGTGAAGACCGGCTCGGCCGCGTACGAGCTCGACGCCATCGTGTTCGCCACCGGCTTCGACGCCATGACCGGCGCCTTGCGCGAGATCGACATCCGGACCACCGCGGGCGACACGCTGGCCGAGAAGTGGGAAGGCGGGCCGCTGACCTATCTCGGCCTGATGGTGGCGGGTTTCCCCAACCTGTTCGCGATCACCGGCCCCGGCAGCCCCGGCGTGAAGACGCAGATGATCGCCTCGATCGAACAGCACGTCGACTGGATCGCCGGTTGCCTCGGGCACCTGCGCGCCAACGGTCTCGATCGCATCGAGGCCTCGCCGACGGCCGAGACCGGGTGGGTCGCCCACGTCAACGCCGTCGCGGACGGTACGCTCTATCCGCTCGCCAACTCGTGGTACGTCGGCGCCAACATCCCCGGCAAGCCGCGCGTGTTCATGCCCTACGTCGGCGGCTTCGACGCCTACAAGCGTCGCTGCGACGCCGTCGCGGCCAACGGCTACGAGGGCTTCGTGCTGTCGCGCAGCGCCGCCACCCAGCCGGCGTAACGCCGGCGGGCGCCGGACCCCGAAGGCCCGGCGCGGCAGCGACTTCTTCGCTTCGACAACGCCCATCCGGCGCCGCGCAGCGGGACTATCGCCACCGGCCGCGGATGATCGAGGCCTGCGGCTACCGGGACGCGGCGAACGCGAGCGGATCGCGCCGAAGGTGATGCACGACCGGGTGGAACGCGACCTGCCGTTGGGCTGATCGCGGTAGGCCGGTCGGGTTGGCTGTTCCGTTCGATGCTGGCAGGTCCCGCTCGCCGATGATGGGCGCTATGTCTGCGCCACAGCCCCATGACGAGCCCGTCCGCGAGTCCCTCAACGAATGCCCGACCGGTTCCGAACGGCTGGCTAGCCTACGAGAGCCACGCCACCGGCACGTCCAGGGCCTGCGCGAGCTTCGCGATGGTTTCGGGCGTCCCCGTGCGGCGCCCGCTTTCGAGGTCCGACAGATGGCCCTGGCCGATATCGGCTTTGGCAGCCAGATGCAGTTGCGTCAGGTCGCGCCAGTGGCGAATGGCCTTCAGCCGACTGTCGCCGCGAAGAATCGCCGCGCCAACCTCCGGCGGCAGCACGACGCCGCCGGCGGCCAAGTCGGCCTTCCGGGCATCGTAGACGGCGATGTCGTCGGCATCCTCGTCCGCGTGCTCGGCGCGCTCGAGGAGCGCCTCGTATTCGGCCCGTGGCAGTACCACCAGCTCTTCGCCGCCGGGCGTGCGGATGATCTGTGGCGCGCTCATGGCCTTGGCTCCTCTTATATGTCGTCGTGGCCCGGCGGCCGATACAGATCGCCAGAATCGTGATCGCGTCCTCGTCGAAGATAACCCGGTAGCTGCCAATGCGCAGACGCTAGCCGTCGCGGCCTTGCAGGACCTTCAAGTCGCCGTGACCGGTCATGGCGTAACGGTACTGGGATGTGTGTCGCAAGCGGGACCCACTAGCAGCCTGTCGGACTTAAAGCATCGTGGGGGATGGTCGGGGATTCCCACGGGAATCGCGTCCGTATAGAATCGTGGGACGGCTTTGGGAAGGAGCGCCCCGCGATGAGCAACTTCCGCCCGACGGACCGCGAGACCAGCTATCTG
>CAMDVZ010000297.1 GCA_945878895.1 Caenispirillum bisanense
GACGACGATGAAATCGACGCCGCCGTCGAGCAGACCGTCGATCTGCTCGCGGTACATGCCCTTCACCTCGTCGAACGACACCGCGCGGAAGCCCGGATTGTTGACGTCGGGCGAGACCGACAGCGTCTTGTTGGTCGGCCCCAGCGCGCCCACCACGAAACGCGGTTTCGAGGGATCGCGCTCGGTCGCGCGGTCGGCGCAGGCCCGCGTCAGGCGCGCCGCGGCCATGTTGATCTCCCGCGCCATCGATTCGAGGCCGTAGTCGGCCAGGCTGATGGCGTTGGAGTTGAAGGTGTTGGTGGCCACGATGTCGGCGCCGGCATCGAGATAGCCATCGCAGATCTCGGCGATGATTTCCGGCCGCGTCATGTTGAGCAGATCGTTGTTGCCCTTCTGGTCGCGCGCGAAATCGCGACCACCCCGGAAACCGGCCTCGTCGAGGCGGTAGCCCTGGATCATCGAGCCGTAGGGGCCGTCCTTGACGAGAATCCGGTCTTCGGCCAGCTCGCGCAGGAGGGCCGCCTTGTCGCTGCGTGTCATGTGTCTCGATATCCGCGTTCGGGGTCAGGCGCGCGCCGGCCGCACACCGAGCAGGTGGCAGATCGCGAAGGTCAGGTCGGCGCGGTTGAGGGTGTAGAAATGAAAAGCGTCGACGCCCTCGGCTTCGAGGCGGCGGCAGAGGTCTCCCGCGACCGTGGCGGCGATCATGCGGCGGGTCTCGGCGTCTTCGTCGAGGCCGTCGAACAGGTCGGCGAGCCACGCCGGCATGCGGGCGCCACACAGGCCCGCGATCCGGTTGACCTGTGCGAAGTTCGTGACCGGCACGATGCCCGGCACGATGGGCGCGCAGATGCCCGCCGCCGCCGCCTGGTCGCGGAAACGCAGGAAATCGTCGGCCTCGAAGAAGAACTGCGTGATGCAGCGGTCGGCGCCGGCGTCGACCTTGCGCTTGAGGTTCTCGATGTCGGAGCGCGCGTCGGGGGAATCCGGATGGCGTTCGGGATAGGCCGCCACGCTGATCTGGAAATCGCCGATCCGCTTGAGGCCGGCGACCAGCTCGGCCGCGTTGGCGTAGCCGTCCGGGTGGGCGGTGTACTTGCCGCCCATGCCGGAGGGCGGGTCGCCGCGCAGCGCCACCACGTGGCGGATGCCGGCGTCCCAGTAGGCGCGCGCCACGTCGTCGATCTCGCCGCGGGTGGCCGCGACACAGGTCAGGTGGGCGGCCGGATCGATGCCGGTCTCCTGCTTGAGACGCACGACGGTCTCGTGCGTGCGCTGGCGGGTGCTGCCGCCGGCGCCGTAGGTGACCGAGAAGAACGAGGGCCGCAGCGGCGCCAGCCGGTGGACGGCGCTCCACAGGGTCTGCTCCATCGCGTCGTTGCGCGGCGGAAAGAACTCGAACGAGATCGCCAGCCGGCGCGGGGCACGGGAAGGAAATTCGGCCGGCGGGTGGGCGACCGACAAGGGGCCGGTGTCGGGACTCATCGTGCTCTCTCCTCGGTGTCTCGGGTCGTCTCCGCGACGGTCGCGGCCGGTGGCAACGCCTCGCGGCGGGCGCACCAGACCGCGACCATCAGGCGTTTGCCGGGCAGGTAGACCGGTGGCTCGGTTGCGAGGCCGGCGGATTTCAGCCAGCCGGTGACCTGGTTGTCGGCGAAGCCGAGATGGACGTGAGCGTGTTCGCGGCGCAGTTCGACCAGGTCATGCGAGGCGAAGTCGACCACCATGGCAAGCCCGCCGGGCTTCAGCACGCGGGCGGCCTCGCGCAGGACGGCCGAGGGATCCTCGGCGTAATGCAGGACCTGGTGCACCGTCACGACGTCGACAGACATCGAGGGCAACGGCAGGGCGTACATGTCGGCTTGCCGGATATCGACGTTGGCGAGGCCTGCGCGGGCGAGGTTGTTGCGTGCCACGGCGAGCATTTCGCGCGACTGGTCGATCCCGATGGCGCGCTCGACCCGCGGCGCCAGCACTTCCAGCAGGCGGCCGGTGCCGGTACCGATGTCGAGCAGGGTTTCGGCATCCTCGGGCATGTGGGTCAGCAGCGCCGCCTCGATTTCCCGATCGTCGATGTGCAGGGCGCGCAGCTGGTCCCAGCGTTCGGCGTTGGTGCGGAAATAGGCGATTGCCCGGTTCTCGCGGCGGTGCCGCAACGCTTCGAGCCGCGACAGGTCGCCCGCCACGGGTTGCCGGTCGGTCGGCAGCCGGTCGACGATCTCGCGCGTCAAGGCCGCCACGTCGCCTTTGCGGGCAAGGCGCAGGTATGACCACTGACCTTCGCGCGAGCGCTCCAGAACGCCGGCCTCGACCAGCAATTTCAGATGTCGCGACACGCGCGGCTGGCTTTGGCCGAGAATGTCGACGAACTCGCTGACCGTCAGCTGGTCGCGCGCCGCCAGCGCGAGGATGCGCAGTCGCGTTTCCTCGGCGGTGACTCGTAGCACGTTCAGGAGTTCGTCCATAGGTCGATATAAACATATGATTATATCGATATCTATCGGAATTTTAGCTGCCCGTCCGACCGATACGACGTCGTCGGGACCTGTTCGCCCGTCGACGCTTCCCCCTTTTCTCGTTGTGGCGGGGGGGAGTGGACACTGATACTATGCATCAGGGTGAAGACCTCCCCGGATTGTTCCAAGGCGGAAGTATGTCGAGGCGTTTGACCGCGTTCGCGCGGATGACTCTGATGTCGGCGCTCGTTGCGAGCACGCTCGCGACGGGCTGCGCGACGCGCGAGCCCGGCGAAGCCTGGGATCCGCTCGAGGTGCCCAATCGCTTCATGTTCGCGATCAATCGCACCATCGATACGTTCCTGTTGCGGCCGGTGACGGTCGCCTATCGCGAAGCCGTGCCGCAGCCGGTGCGCAACGGCGTGCACAACGCGCTCGCCAATCTCGGCGAACCGATCACGGCGCTCAGCGAGATCGCCCAGGGCGAGCCATCTCGGGCGGCCACCACCATCGCCCGCTTCATCGTCAATTCGACTGTCGGCTTCCTCGGGTTGTTCGATGTCGCCAAGGAGATCGGACTGGCACCGAGCAAGGAAGATTTCGGTCAGACCATCGGCGTCTGGGCCAAGGCGCCGCCGGAAGACGGCGGCCCCTATCTCGTGTTGCCGCTGCTGGGGCCATCCAACGCGCGCGACGCTGTCGGACTTCTGGTCGACTATCTGGCCGATCCGTTCCGGATCGTCACCCGCGAGCTCGACGTCGAGTATCTGATGTACGTTCGAACCGGCGCGCACGCCGTCGATGTCCGGTCGCGTACCTTGCAGGCGCTCGACGACATCGAGAAGAGCTCGCTCGACTATTATACGGCGGTGCGCAGCGCCTACACTCAGAAGCGCGCGGCGGACATTCGTCACAAGGGCGCCTTGCTGTCGTCCGCGGCACCGTTGTCGTCGCCCGGCCGCGCCGAAATCGGCCTCGCCCGCTAGACGCCCCATCGACGGAGGAACGCCTTTGTTTGCCCTGAAGCGCAGGATCGCTGCCCGCCTGCTTGCGGCAACCGTGCTTGCCGTTCTTCCCACCGGTGCCGCGATGGCGCAAGACGCGGCCCGGATCGTCGACGGCATGGCCGGGCGCATCCTCGCGGTCGTGAAAGCCGGTGCGTCGGAGGAACAGCGTCGTCGCGAGATGACGTCGCTGTTCCGCGACAACTTCGACATCGCCGCGATCGGCCGCCTCGTGCTCGGCCGGCACTGGAACACCGCGACGGCCGACCAGCGCGAAAAATTCATGACCGCCTTCGAGCGGGCGGAGATCAAGGCCTATTCCGACCGTTTCGGCGAGTATGCCGGTCATACGTTCGGGGTGGGCAAGGTTACCGCGCACGCTAACGGCACTTCGCAGCTGGTCAACAGCGCCCTGTCGCTGCCCTCGGGTGCCGTCGTGCGCATCCTGTGGGAGATCGCCGGCGGCAAGGTCGTCGACATCTCGGTCGAGGGTGTCAGCATGGGTTTGACGCGGCGCTCCGACTTCAGCGCCTTCATCCAGCAGAATGGCATGGACGGGCTGATCGCCGCCCTGGCGCGCAAGGGCGGCTGACGCTTCGCCCGAGGACGGCTCGTCCGTCCACGCGGTAATTTCATGTGGGGGACGCTTGCGCGCGGCCGAAGCGCGGCGTTGACTGGCGTGCCGATAATCGAGGAGTTCGGTCATGGACAACGCAGCCTTTGCCAAGGTCGCCGCCGTCGATCCGGTGTGGACCGCGATCTGCGACGCCGCCCACGACATGGCGCGCGGCGAGCCGATCCTCGCCAGCCTGCTGCACGCCACCATCCTCAGTCAGCCAAGACTCGAGAACGCGTTGAGCTATCACCTGGCGCGCATGCTGGCGACGACCGAGGCGCCCGCCATCCTGATCCGCCAGACGCTGGAGGAGGCACTCCTCGCCGATCCCGAAATCGGCAACGCGGCACGGGCCGATATCGTGGCGGTGTACGAACGCGACCCCGCTTGCAGGTCGCACCTCGATCCGTTCCTGTGGTTCAAGGGCTTTCACGCCTTGCAGACCCATCGGGTCGCGCACTGGTTGTTGACGCACGGTCGCCGCGGCATGGCGCTGTTCCTGCAGAGTCGCTCGAGCGCGATCTACGGCGTCGACATCCATCCCGCGGCGCGGATTGGACGCGGCATCTTCATCGACCACGCCACCGGCGTGGTGATCGGCGAGACCGCCGTCGTCGAGGATGGCGTCTCCATGCTGCATGGCGTGACGCTCGGCGGCACAGGCAAGGAAACCGGCGACCGTCACCCCAAGATCCGCCGCGGCGTGTTGATTGGCGCCGGTGCCAAAATTCTCGGCAACATCGAGGTCGGCGCGCGCGCCAAGGTGGCGTCCGGTAGCGTCGTGTTGCAAGCCGTGCCGGCGGGTTGCACCGTCGCGGGCGTGCCGGCCAAGGTGGTCGGCTGCGTCGACTGCGAGGAGCCGGCGCTGGAGATGAACCAGGGCATCTGAGTCCCACCGGGCGGCCAGGGGCGACGCGCAGATCGGCGTCCGCTTCGGATTCACATCGTCGCTCTGATCGGGTACTCTCCTGCCATGACACACATGCGCAATGCCCCCGCGCGATCGGGCCGGCGCTGGACGGCCTGCCTGGCCGCGCTGGCGTTGCCGATTGCTCTCGCCTCCTGCTCGACCACGTCGCTGGAGACGGGTAGCCAGGGGACGATCGAATATCCAGGCTCGGGCGCCGGACCGGACGCGGCCGCCACTTACATCGCACGCGAAAAGGATACGCTGGAAGGCATCGCCGCGCGCTTCGGCGTCGACCGGCAGCGGATCGTCGACCGCAACCGGCTCACCCCGCCCCACCTCCTGCGAGGCGGTCAGGCGCTTCAGTTGCCGGGCGCGAGATTCGTCGCCGACTCCGTGCCCGGCGTCGGCATGCCGCCGGCTCCCGCGGCCGTCCGCGCCACGACATCGCCGCCGCCCGGCGCCGCCGCACCGGTGACAGCCGTCGCGTTGCCGCCGCCGGGTTCACCGGCCGTTGCCGGGCCTGTGCCGCCGCCGCCGGAGTCACCCGGCATGGTGCCGCCGCCCTCGCAAGCCGCCGCGTTGCCGCCGATTGGCGGGACGACGCGGTTCGACTGGCCCGTGCGCGGCCGGGTCGTTTCCGGATTCGGTCCGCGCGCGGGTGGCCAGAAGAACGACGGCATCGATATCGCGGCCCCCCAGGGCACGCCGGTCAAGGCGGCCGACGCCGGCAACGTCGTCTATGCTGGCAACGAGGTCGCGGGCATGGGCAATCTGGTGCTGGTGCAGCACGCCGGTGGCTACATCACGGCCTACGCCCATCTCGACGAGATGGCGGTGATCAAGGGCACGACGCTGCAGAAGGGCCAGACCATCGGCAAGGTCGGCAGCAGCGGAGGCGCCGGCTCGCCGCAATTGCATTTCGAGGTCCGCCGCCAGAACAAGCCGGTCGATCCCGCGCCGTTGCTGCCGGCGCAATAGCGCGCGAAGCCTAGTCGCTCGCTTCAATTAATTTGAAAGGGCGTGGATTTTGTGAGTCTGTCTGCTCGCGACACCAGCGAGGGAGGCGATCATGTCCGGGAGTGATATCTCGATAAAGAAGTATGTCGTGCGGCTGAGCGTCGAGGAACGCGATCTGC
>CAMDVZ010000298.1 GCA_945878895.1 Caenispirillum bisanense
CGCGAAGCCCCTCATCCGCCCTTCGGGCACCTTCTCCCCGCCGCCGCGGGGAGAAGGAAGAGCCGTTGCGGTCGCCGCGGTGCTTCACAGGCGGGGTGCCGCGTGCTTCAGTCCGGCACGACGAGGCACCGCGACGTCGCGTGCCGTCCAACCGTGGGGACATCCATCATGAAGCTCTATTACACGCCCGGCGCCTGCTCGATCGGCATCCACGTCGTTCTCGAGGAGATCGGCAAGCCCTACGACCGCGAGAAGGTCGATCTGGCGGGCCGCAAGCATTTCGATCCGGCCTACACCGCGATCAATCCGAAATCGAAAATACCGACCCTGGTGCGCGACGATGGTTCGGCGCTGACGGAGTATCCCGCCATCGCGACCTGGCTGGCGATGACCAACCCCGACAAGAACCTGATCCCGACCGACGCCGAGGGCATGGCGCGCGTGCTGGAGTCGATGGACTACATCGTGGCGACGCTGCACATGCACGGCTTCTCGCGCCGGGTCGCGACCCACAAATACACCCTGCGTCCCGAGGACGCCGACACCGTCAAGGCGGCGGGCCGCGAGATGGTGGAGAAGGGCTTCGCCCTGCTCGACGCGAAGCTGGCCGGCAAGGAGTGGATCGCCGGCAACTTCTCGGTCGCCGACAGCGCGCTGTTCTACGTCGAGTTCTGGGCCGGCCGCGTCGGCATCCCGCTGCCCCCCAACTGCGCCGCCCACTTCGCCCGCATGAAGGCCCGCCCGTCGGTGCAACGCGTGTTCGCCGCCGAAGGCCTGCCGGCCTGAGGCGGAGGCCGGCGGCGTCCAAGTCATCCGGACACGCGAGAACATCCGTCCCGCGCCACACCCTCATACCTTCCCTCGCCACCGGCGGGGGAAGGTGCCCGAAGGGCGGATGGGGGTGGGTGTCGATACAAGCACGATGTCGCTATTTAGACGTAACGTCGATACGCGGGCGCGAAGCGCGACACTCGTTCTCCCGCGCTCGTCGAACACGACGAGCGAAGAGTGCTTGCGCTTCGCGCCGTCGTGTCGACAACACGTGAAATTTCGGGCGATTGGTGCGTGGCACGGCCCACCCCCATCCGCCCTTCGGGCACCTTCCCCCGCCGTTGGCGAGGGAAGGTATGACGGTTGTGCGAGAGGCGCCGTTTGCTTTTCCGCCTCCGGGCCGCTTGCGACCCTTGATGGCGAGCGAAGGTACGAGGATTACGCCCCCGCCCGCTGGGCGCCGCGCACCAGGCGGCCGGGCTGGTTGCCGGTGCGTTCGCCGTGGCGGAAGACGACCGAGCCCGAGACGATGGTGGCGTCGTAGCCGTCGGCGCGCTGCATCAGGCGGCGGCCACCGGTGGGCAGGTCGTAGGTGACCTCGGGCGAGCGCAGCGCGAGCTTGTCGAAATCGACGACGTTGATGTCGGCCTTGTAGCCGGCCGCCAGCACGCCGCGATCGTGCAGCCCGACGGCCGCGGCGGTCTCGCGCGCGTGGCTCGATACGACGGCCTCGATCGGCATTTTCTCGCCGATCCGGTCGCGCGCCCAGTGGGTCAGCATGAAGGTGGCGGAGCTGGCGTCGCAGATGATGCCGACATGGGCGCCGCCGTCGCCGAGGCCCGGCAAGGTGTCGCGGTGGCGCAGCATTTCCAGCGCCACGTCGAGATTGCCATCGACGTAGTTGAGCAGCGGCACGTAGAGCAGGCCGCGCCCGTCGCGCTCCAGCAGCGCGTCGTAGGCGACTTCCTGGGGCGCCCGGCCGGTGCGGGCGGCGATGGCGGCGATGCTGGCGGACGCCGGCGGCTCGTAGTCGGGCCGCTCGTTCATCAGGAAGATGCGGTCGAAATTGGCGATGCGTTCGAGCACGTCGCGCTTGTCGACCGGCTTCTCCGACAGGATGGCGGCGCGCACCTCGGGCTTGCGCATCTCGGCGACGCGCTCGGCCAATGGCAGATGGGCAATCTTGCGATAGGTCGGATGGGTGAAGAAAGGGTTGCGCGAGAGTTCGAGGCCGAGCGTCAGGCCAATGGCGCGCGGGCAGACCTGGGCCTTGATCGGCAGGCCCGCCGTCGAAGCGCGTTCGATCAGGTCGAGCGTCTTGCGCCAGCGGTTGGGCGCGCGGTCGCTCTGCGCCAGCGAGATCGACAGCGGCCGGCCCGACTGCTCGACGATCCGGCGCAGCATGGCGAATTCGGAATCCACGTCCTTCAGGTCCGACACGATCTGCAGCACGCCCTTGCCGGCGTCCTGCAAGCCGAGCGCGATCTCCAGCAGCTCGGATTCCTCAGCGTCGAGCGTCGGGATGTGGCGGCCGTCGCTGGCCTTGTGGTTGATGGTGCGCGAGGTACCGAAGCCGAGCGCGCCGGCCCTCATCGCTTCCGACGCCAGGCGGCGCATCTCCGCGCGGTCGGCCGCCGTGGCGGGCTCGCGATCGACGCCGCGCTGGCCCATCACGTAGACGCGTAGTGCTGCGTGCGGCAGCTGGGCGGCGATGTCGATGTCGTAGCGGCGGGACGACAGCGCGTCGAGATAGTCGCCGAAGCTCTCCCAGTTCCACGGCAGGCCGGCCGTCAGCACGACCTCGGGAATGTCCTCGACGCCTTCCATCAGCGCGATCAGCAGGTCGTGGTCGGTCTTGCGCACCGGCGCGAAGCCGACGCCGCAATTGCCCATCAGCACCGTGGTGACGCCGAGCAGCGAGGACGGCGTCACCTCGCCGCTCCACGTCACCTGGCCGTCGTAGTGGGTGTGGATGTCGACGAAGCCCGGCATCACGAGCTTGCCGCGCGCGTCGATCTCCTCGGCGCCATGGCCCGCGATGCCGCGGCCGACGGCGACGATCTTGCCGCCTGCCACCGCGACATCGGCTTCGAAAGGAGCAGCACCGGTGCCGTCGACGACGGTGCCGTTGCGGATGACGAGCGTCGGGTCGATGGACATGCGTTTTCTCCCCTGGGTTCCGGCTGGCTGGGCGCGAGCCTACACCCGGACCCGGCGTCCACGAAGGACCCACGCGCATGGCAGCCCGGCGGGATGGAACCGGAGTGCGTGGAGCGGCGATAGCGGTGAAGGCGGGGCGCCGCCGCCGCGTGCTCCCGTTCGATCGCGCCATCTCGAACCGACTCGACTTTCCTGTCGAGTCGGACGTCGGCCCCGGCAACAGGTCTTCGCATCGGTTCGATCAGCTGCCCGCGGTCCAGGGATCGATCACGGCAAGGCCGCCGGCCGCGAAGGCGCTGGTGTCGCGCGACGCCACGACGAAGCCATGCGCCGCGGCGATCGCGGCGATGTAGCCGTCGGGCGTGGGGAAGCCTTGTCCGGACGCCCGCGCCGCCACGGCGAGATCGGCGTAGTGCCGCGCCGCCCCGGTATCGAAGGGCAGGATCCTCGCCTCGAACAGCGTCAGCACGCCCTCGAGCGCGGCTGCCAGCTTGTCCTTGCGCCTGCCCCCGGGGAGCGCCCCGATGCCGAACATCAGTTCGGCGACCGTGACGCTGGAAAGAAAGAGCGTCTCCGCCGCCTGGGCGTCGAGCCAGTCGCGGACGGACGGGTGCGGCTCGGGCTTCATCGCCTCCGAGACGACGTTGGTGTCGAGCAGGATCATCGCAAACGCGGCGGTTCGGCGGACGTCCCGTCGCGGACCCGATCGAGGGCTTCGACATCGGCGTTGGCGAGGCCGATCTTGCGGCTCATGTCCGCCAGCGCGGTACCGAGACGCAGCCGCCCCTCCGGTCGCACCGCGGCCTCCAGAATCGCGCGCATCTCCGCTTCCGCGCTGCGATCGTGCAGCGCCGCGCGGACCTTCAGGGCGCGATGCGCCTCCACGGAGAGATTGCGAATGGTGACGGCAGCCACGATGGCGCGCTCCACGAGTCGATTGCGATGCTATCAATATGGACAAACCGATAGCATCCTTCAACGGCGATGGCGGCGCCCGCGCCCTGTCGAAAGTCCACGCCGGGATGCACGGCTTTGCCGCCTGTTCGGCGCGGTTGTTCCGGAAGCCGGTTCCGGCGAAGACCACGACGCCGGTCGGCGGGACATCCAGCGTCCGGACGTCCCGCTTGAACGGGGCCGGGCGCCCATTGTCGGGTCCAGTCGGGTGCGAACCTGCGCCCGGACCCGGCGTCCACGAAGGACCGCCTGAGGTCCGCTGCTGGACGCGTGGGCGAGCGACCGAAAACGCCGATGCCGCCTCACTTCTCCTTGCGCATGTTCCAGAAAATCGCAGCCGGAGCGGCGAGGTTGCCGGTGACTGTGTTGCGCTGGGCGGCGGGGATCACGAACTGGCCCAGATGGACGTAGGTCGGAAACTCCGAAATGCGCACCTGCAATTGTTCGGCGAGCGCCTTTTGTTTGGCCGGATCGGCGCTGCGGGCGTAGTCGTCGCGCAGCTTCTCGATGGTCGCGTCGCAGGGCCAGCCGAAGGTCGATTTCTCGCAGGCGGCACTGGTGAAGGAGGCCATGATGGGATCGAGCAGGTCGGCCGAGACCCACGAGGTCATGAAGGCGTGCCAGCCGCCCGCGGCCGGCGGGTCCTTCCTGTTGCGCCGCGAGACGACCGTCTGCCAGTCCATCGACTGCATGTCGACGACGAAACCGCCACGCTCCAGCAGTGCCTTCACGATGGGGGTCAGGCGTCCGGTGTTGGTGTCGGTGCCGAACAGCAGCACGACGGGCGTGCCGTCGTAGCCGGCTTCCTTCAGGAGCGCCTTCGACTTCGCGAAGTCGGAGTTCAGCTTGTCCTCGTAGCCCTTGTCGGTCGCCAGCGCGGTGCCGCAGATGAAAATCGCCTTGCACTCCTTGTAGTATTTCGGATTGCCGATGCCGGAGATCAGGAAGTCCTTCTGGTTCAGCGCGTAAAGCACGGCCTGACGGATCTTCGGGTTGTCGAAGGGCTTGTGCAGGGTGTTGAAGCGCAGCGCGTACTGGCTGCCGAGCGGATTGATGTCGACGATCCGGATGTTCCTGTCGTTCTCGACCAGCGGCAGCAGCTCGATCGAGGGCTGCTCGATCATGTCGATCTCGCCGTTGATCAGCGCGTTGATCGAGGTCTGGGCGTCGGGCATCGCCACCCATTCGACGCGGTCGAGATGCACGGCCTTGCCGCCCGACAGGCCCGAGGCCGGCTCGGCACGCGGCTTGTAGTCCTTGAAGCGGTCGTAGACGACCTTCTCGCCCGGCCGCCACAGGTCGCGCCGGAACACGAAGGGACCGGAGCCCGTCATGTCGGTGATCTGCGTCGTGCCGGGAATGTCGGCCGAGCGTTTCGGCATGATGAAGGGCACGACCGAACTCGGCTTGGCGAGCGAGGCGATCACCAGGCCATAGGGCTCCTTCAGCGTCAGGCGGAAGCTGCGCGCGTCCACCGTCCCCAGCTCCTTCGTGAAGTCCATGAGCTTCTGACCCATGGCGTCGCGCGAGGCCCAGCGCTTGAGCGAGGCGACGCAATCCTCGGACGTGACGGGCGCGCCGTCGTGGAATTTCAGGCCCTCGCGCAACGTGAAGGTATAGACCAGCTTGTCGTCGCTGACCGTCCAGCCCTCGAGCATCTGGGGTTTGGGCTCGAGCTTCTCGTCGACGCCGAACAGCGTGTCGAAAATCATGTAGCCGTGGTTGCGCACGATGTAGGCGGTGGTCCACATCGGGTCGAGAATCTTGAGGTCGGAGTGTTTCACGACCTTCAGCGTCTGGGCGCCCGCCGCGACCGGTACCGCCACCATCGCGGCCAGCAACGCCATCGTCCTGAACATGCGCATCGTCGGGCTCCCCCCTCGCGTCGCGTCCCCGATCGGCCGGAGACGATGCCCAGGCCATGCAGAACGCATACCAGCCGCCGCCATCGCGCCGGCTTTCGTCAGACTACCGCCAGCAACCCCTTCCTGAACAGCGCCGCGGTCGACCGCCGGGGCGAAGGCGCGACGGATCGCGCTTCCGCCGGGCGCCGTGTCGGGCCATGCTGACCCGACGTACTAGGGCCTGTCCCTAATTATTCGATTCCCAAACGGCGTGCCAGGTGATTCATAGCGGGTTGGCCGAACGGGAGAGCTGACCAATGCGCCGACATGGCTTGAGCGACCACCAGTGGAAACGGATCGAAAACCTGCTGCCGGGGCGAAAA
>CAMDVZ010000299.1 GCA_945878895.1 Caenispirillum bisanense
TCGACAACAATCTGCGCGGCATCGACGCGGAGTGCGGCGGCTGCTGTTCCTGCGCCACCTGCCATGTCTATGTCGACGAGGCGTGGGTTTCGAAGCTGAAGGCCCCGGACGCGGTCGAGAACGACCTGCTCGACGGCGTGGCGTCCGACCGCAAGCCGACCAGCCGCCTGTCGTGCCAGATCGAACTCACCGCCGAGATGGACGGCCTCGTCGTCCACATGCCCGCGACCCAGTCCTAGGGCCGACACCGGCCGGAGTTCCGCCATGTCGCACGGTCTGGTTATCGTCGGCGGCTCCTACGCGGGCGTGCAGATCGCGGCATCGGCGCGCGATGCCGGCTACGCGGGGCGCATCCGCCTCGTGAGCGCCGAGAAGACCGCGCCCTATCACCGGCCGCCGCTCAGCAAGGCCTATCTGCTGGGCAAGACCGAACGCGAGTCGCTGTCGTTGCGCGGCGCTGCGTTCTACGAGCAGGAGCGCGTCGAGCTGATTCTCGAAACGCCCATCCACGGCGCCGATCGCGCCGGCCGCACCCTGACGACGGCGAAGGGCGAGGTGTTGCACTTCGACCAGCTGGCGCTGGCGACCGGGGCGCGGGCGCGCGCGCTTCCGGCCACGCCCGACAACGTGCTGACCCTGCGCGACATCGCCGATGCCGACGCCTTGCGCGAGGCCGCCCGTTCCGCGACGAGCGTCGTGGTGATTGGCGGCGGCTATATCGGACTGGAGGCGGCCGCCTCGCTGACCCAGCTCGGCAAGCGCGTGACCGTCGTCGAGATGCAGGACCGGCTGCTGGCGCGCGCCGCCACGCCGGTGCTGGCGGGCTTCGTCGCCGATGCCCATCGCGCGCGCGGCGTCGCGCTGATCCTGAACGCCCGCGGCTTCGAATTCGACCACGACCATGGCGTCCTGACCGGCGTGCGGGTGCGCGAGGGCGAGGGGCCCGAACGCGCGATTGCCGCCGATATCGCCATCGTCGGCATCGGTGTCGTGCCCAACGTCGAACTCGCCATGATGCTCGGTCTCAAGGTCGAGGACGGCATCGTGGTGGACGCGCGGGCACGCTGCCTCGATTCCACCACCGGCGAGGCACTGGCGGACTTCGTCGCGGCTGGCGACGTCACCCGCCATCCCAGCCGCTGGGCGCCCAACGCTGCACCGACGCTGCGACTGGAGTCGGTGCAGAACGCCACCGACCAGGCCCGCGTCACCGGCGCCACGCTGGCGGGCACGACCGGCGCCTACGACGCGGTGCCGTGGTTCTGGTCCGACCAGTTCGATCTCAAATTGCAGATGGTCGGCCTGCCCGGCGTGCCCGACCGCACCGTCCCGCGCGGCGACATGGCGGCCAACCGCTTCTCGCTGTTCCATTTCCGCGCCGGCAAGCTGGTCGGCGTCGATTCGGTGAACCGCCCCGCCGATCACATGCTCGCCCGCCGCCTGCTCGCGTCGGGAACGACGCTGACGCCGGAGCAGGCGCAGGACGCGACGTTCGATCTCAAGAGCGCGATGGTATCGGCGTAGCGTCCGACTCAGGCCGACGCGGCCGCGGGATCGGGACGACCCGGCAACAGCGCCAGAAGCGCCTCGCGTTCGTCCTCGCTCATCGTTGTCCAGCGCGCGATCTCCGTGCTGGTGCGCTTGCAGCCAAGGCAGACGCGGCCGGCGGCGTCGAGCCGGCAGATCGCGACGCAGGGCGAAATGACCCGGCGGCGGCGGACCGGCGCGGCGGCGGGCGTCTCCTCAGGCATCGCGCTTGATGGCGAGCTGGCTGAGCTGGCCCTGGAGCTCTTCCAGTTTGCGGCGCAGTTCCTCAATCGGGTTGCCGCCGGTGGTCGCCGGCGCCGGCGGCGGTGGCGCCATCGGCGCGACCGGAGCAGCCGGTTCGGACTTGGCTGGCGCCGCCGTCGCGGCGCCCGGCACCACGGCCAGCAGCGGGTTGAACAGCCGCATGGCGTTCTGGAACACCTGCATGTTCTGGCGCGTGGTTTCCTCGAGGCCGCCGAACGGCGAGAAGCCGAACGCGTTCTGCATCGACTGGCGCATCTGGTCCTGGTTGCGCGAGAAGGTCTGCATCGACATCTCGAGATACTGCGGCACGACGCTCTGGAGATTGTCGCCGTAGAAGGAGATCAGCTGGCGCAGGAACGCTACCGGCAGCAGGCTCTGGCCGCCCTTGCCTTCTTCCTCGAAAAGGATCTGGGTCAGGACCGAGCGGGTGATGTCCTCGCTGGTGCGGGCGTCGTAGACGAGGAAATCGGTCTTGTCCTTGACCATCTGCGACAGATGCTCAAGCGTCACGTACATCGAGGTCGACGTGTTGTAGAGTCGTCGATTGGCGTATTTCTTGATGACCACCGGCGCCGGTTTGCCCGCATCCGTCTGGTTCGCCGCCATGCCGCCCTCGTTTCCGCTTGTTGCACTGCTCCGCGACCCATGCCGCGCCGCACAATGGAGCACCCTATCGCCCCGCCGCCGACGGGGCAAGGCGAGGGCGAACGCCAGGCGGGGGCGAACGCCGGTGGAGCCGTCCCGTCGGCCGGTCTATAGTGCCGCCATGGCCGAACCGCCCGACCTCGACGCGCTGGCGCGCCGCTACCTCGATCTGTGGCAGGGTCAGCTGTCGGCCCTGGCGGGGGACCGGCATCTGACGGAGACGCTGGCGCGGCTGCTGGCCAGCACCAACGCGCAGGTCGCCGCCGTGTTCGACGTGGCGCGGAGGAGTCATGACGGCAAGACCGGAGCCGGCGGCCCTGCGGACCGGTCCGCGGCCGCTGCCGCTGCATCTGCTGACGGCGTTGCAGAGCTGGTCGAGCTGCGAGCTCGGCTTGTCGCTCTCGAAGCCCGGGTCGCCGAACTCGAACGACCGAGGCCCAAACGGGTCCGCAAACCCGCGGTCAAACCCGCCGGCGACTGATTTCCGCGCCGCTTTGGCGCCGATTCTCGCCGAAATCGCCGCCGCGAGTCCGCCGCCATGTCCGGGCGAGACATCGTCGGCAGACGATCCGTTCCGGCAGGCATTGCGCCGCGAGGTGATGCGCCGGCTCGACCGGCTGGCGGCGGGTGTGATCGCCTATCGCGACCATCCCGGCCGCCGCGCGCTTGACGATCCGCCGATCGTCTGGTCGGAGGGCGCGACGGCGTTGCGCGACGTCGGGGCGGCCCGCGACGTCGATATCGCCAACGACGCGACGCCGCTTCTGCTGGTGCCCTCGCTGGTCAATCGCTGGCAGGTGCTCGATCTGGCGCCGGGCCGCAGCTTCGCGCGCGCGCTGGCCGCCGCCGGGTTCCGTCCCTGGATCGTCGACTGGGGGACGCCGGGCGACGCCGAACGCGCGCTCGACACCGACGGCTGCGTGGCGCGCCTGGGACGCGCGGTCGACTGGCTGTCGGCCACGACCGGCGCGAGGCGATTGCCCGCGCTCGGCTACTGCATGGGCGGCACGCTGATCGTCGGGCTGGCGGCCCATCGGCCAGGTGCGCTCTCGGCGATCGGCATTCTGGCGGCACCATGGGATTTCCACGCCGACCGCGCCGGACAAGGCATGCTGGCGGCGACCGGTCCGATGCTGGCGGAGCTCGCCGCGCGGGTCGGCGAACTGCCGGCCGACATCGTGCAGACCCTGTTCTGGTCGCTCGATCCCTGGCAGGTGGTCGAGAAATTCCGCCGCTTTGCCGGCATGGACATGGCCAGCGACGCCGCCCGCGACTTCGTGCTGCTGGAGGACTGGCTGAACGAGGGTGCGGCGCTGCCGGGACCGGTGGCGCGCGACTGTCTGGTCGGCTGGTATGGCGACAATCTGCCCGGCCGCGGCGAATGGAAAGTCGGTGGCAGGCCGGTGCGACCGGCGGAGATCGGGACGCCGGCCCTGGTGGCGATCCCCGCCGCCGACCGCATCGTGCCACCAGCGTCGGCGGCCGGGCTGTGCGGACCGGCCGGACTAGCCAACGCCACGCGGCTGGACTTGCCGCTGGGCCATATCGGCATGATGGTCGGCAGCCGCGCCGCCGAGCGCTGCTGGAAACCGGTGATCGCGTGGCTGAACCAGCATCGTTGACCGACGCGGCGCCTGCACCGACCGCCGCCGGCCGGCTGGGCTGGTGGCTGGTGGCGCTATGGGCGGCCGGAATCACGTTCGCCTGGCTGTTGCGCACGACCACGCTGGCGATCGACGCCGAGCGCGCGGGCCTCGCGATGACGTGGCGCCAGGCGTTGTTGCTGGAGGGCACCAGCCACCTCGCGGTCGGTCTGCTGATTCCCGCCCTTTATCGCGTCCACCGACGCTGGCCGCTGCGTGGCAACTGGCGGCACGTGCCGGTCCATCTCGCCGCCAGCGTCGGGTTCTGCGTCGCGCACGTGGCCGGCATGATGGCGTTGCGCTGGCTGGCCACGCAGATTCTCGCAGACGCGCCGCCGTGCTGCCGGTTCGGTCCAACCCAGTGGATCTACGAGTACGGCAAGGACATCGTCACCTATGGTTTCCTGAGCGGCCTGATCGTGGCGCTCGACCGCTGGTTCGCGCGGACCGAACCGGCGACACCGCCGGCCGACGTCGACCCGGAGGCGGCCGGACCGGCGGCGGCGCCGTCGCCCGTGCCGACAACGCCGCTGGAACGCTTCGCGGTGCGCAAGCGCGGCAAGGAGATCATGCTGGTCGCCGCCGACATCGACTGGATCGAGGCTTCGGGCAACTACGCCCTGCTGCATGTCGGCGCCGAGACCCACGAGGTACGTTCCTCGCTGGCGAAGCTGGAGAGCGAGCTCGACCCGGCCCGCTTCGTGCGCGTCCACAAGTCGGCCATCGTCAACATCGAGCGCGTGCGCGAGGTCGAGCCGTGGCTGAACGGCGACTGGCGCATCCGCCTCGACGGCGGTGCGGAAGTCAATCTCAGCCGCCGCTACCGTGCCCGCTTCGAGGCGGTGGCGCCGGTGAAGAGCTGAGACGGCCCTTCCGCTCGTCCCGCGCTGGCCGCCGGTCGTCCCACATTGGCGGCCGGTCGTCACATTCCGGCGCGATTTCAACGCCCTGGCTGGCATGACCCGGTGACCGACCCGACCGGAGCCCGATCATGCCAACCCTCGCCCTGCCCGCCGCCGTTGTCTCGAACGAAGCGGCCATCGCGCGCGCGACCCGCGCGACCGCCGCGTCCCTCGCCGTCGACCGGCGGGCCGACCTCGACTGGCTGGGGGTGCTCGCTTTCGGACTGCTGATTCTCTACCACGCCGGCATGGCGTGGTCGGGCTGGTCCTGGCACGTCGTCGATACCGAGAGCATCGGCTGGCTGCGCGAGATCATGCGGTTCGTGAACCGCTGGCGGATGCCGCTGGTGTTCGTGGTCTCGGGCGCGGCCATCGGGTTGGCGCTGGGCCATCGCACGGCGGGCGCCTTCGTGCGCGACCGGCTGAAGCGGCTGGGTCTGCCGCTGCTGTTCGCGATGGCGGTGATCGTGCCGCCGCAGGTTTACGCCGAGCGCGTCCATTCCGGAAAGTTCACCGGATCGTATGTCGACTGGCTGCCGCGGGCCTTCAGCGGGATCTACCCGGCCGGAAATCTCAGCTGGCACCATCTCTGGTTCGTCGCCTACGTGCTGGTGTTCACGCTGGCGCTGCTGCCGCTGTTCCTTTGGCTGCGCTCGCCGCGCGGCGCCGCGGCGGCGGACCGGGCAACGGCGGTCGCCATCCGCGGTCATGTCTACTGGCTGGCGGCGTTGCCGCTGGCGGCCTCGCATCTGTGGCTGGCGCCGATCTCGCCCAACCAGGGCGCTCTGTGGGGCGACGCGCACGGCATCGCACAGTACGGCCTCGCGCTGGTCCTGGGCGCCCTGATCTTCCGCAACGACACGCTGCTCGAGACCCTGGCGCGACGGCGCTGGGTGGCGGTCGTGGCGGGCGTGGCGGCCTTCGCGGCGCTGCGGATCGCCTTCCTCGACGACGGCCCGCGCTTGCGCCTCGCGGCGGGGGAGCGTCCCATAGGCGCTAGGATAAGGCGGTTTGGGCGATTTTGGCCTGTGATCGTCGTCGTCGCGGTGCCTCGGCGAGACGCTTTCTGGCGCTGGCGCGAGCGGCGCGGGTGGGACGGCGGGGCATGGCGAAGAGGGCGCAC
>CAMDVZ010000300.1 GCA_945878895.1 Caenispirillum bisanense
AAGCCGCGCGCTGGCGTCGAGATCCAGCTGCGAGGACACGTGGGCGACGATGCTGGACCAGCGATCCAGCCGGGGCGATGCGAGGGGCATCCATGTCCAGAATCACGCCCCAATACCCCGCGTCAAGGCTTATCCTAGCGCCTATGCCCTTCCGCCCTTCGGGCACCTTCCCCCGCCAGCGGGGGAAGGGAAGAAAGCGCAGCAGCACCGCGATTTATCGGCGAAAGCCGAGATGTGTGAATGCGGTAGCCCGCATCGGGCAGGGTATCCACACACCTCGGAACGAGGAGAAAGTCCACCGACCGCAAAGGTTTACGCACTCCAAGACGTACGACACGGGTGTCATCCCGAGCTTGCCGAGGGACCTTTCCTCTTCTGTTTTTACCGGCTTTCCATGTGATCAAAGTCGCGCAAAGGTCCCTCCACGGGCGCGCAAGCGCCCCGGGGCTCGGGATGACACCGGGGTTGTATCGCGGTCGTGCGCCTTCGCGCGGTTGCTCCGGATGGCGGTTGAATGTCGTCGCGCCGCGTTCATACTTGACGCCGGGACGACGGCACGTCCGTCCGCTTTCCGGGGAGACATCTGATGCTCTATTCCTGTAGCCTGGCCAGTGGGACGTCGTCGGCCTCCGCGCGCGTGGGCACGAAGCGGGCAGCACCGCGTCGCGGCGGACCGGTGATCGACATCCATTGCCACATCGTGTCGCCCGCCGCGGCCGAGCTGGTGCAGCGCAGCGGCGTGGCGCCGGTCGAGCCGATGGCGCAGTTCTCCAACGAGGCCACGCGCGCGGTCGGCAAGCAGCAGACCGAGACGGTGCGGCCACAACTGACGTCGGTCGAGCGGCGCCTTGCGGACATGGACGCGATGGGCGTCGACATCCAGGCCATCTCGCCGGCCCCGCCGCAATACTATTACTGGACGCCACCCGAGGTCGGGCGCGATGCCGCGCGGCTGATCAACGACAATATCGCGGCCACCGTGGCGGCCCATCCGGATCGACTCGTCGGCATGGGCACGGTGCCGTTGCAGGCACCGGAATTCGCCGTCGCCGAGCTCGAACGCGGCGTGAAGCAGCTCGGTTTCCGGGGCGTGGAGATCTGCACCAACGTCGCGGGCACGGAGCTGTCGGACGCGCGTTTCCGGCCTTTCTTCGCCAAGGCCGAGGAGCTTGGCGTGCTGGTGTTCCTGCATCCCAATGGTTTCACCGAGGGGCGCCGCCTGTCGGACCATTACTTCATCAACGTGATCGGCAACCCACTCGATTCGACGGTCGCGGTGAGCCACCTGATTTTCGGCGGCGTGCTCGACGCCCATCCGCGCCTGAAAATCTGCGTCGCGCACGGCGGCGGCTTCCTGCCCGCCTATGCCGGCCGCATGGAGCACGCGCATGGCGCGCGCAGCGACTGCCGCGTCTGCATCAAGCGCAAGCCGAGCCACTATCTGAAGAAGATGTATTTCGACACCATCGTGTTCGATCCCGCGCAGCTCGCCTACCTCGTGGAGATCTACGGCAGCGACCACATTCTCATGGGCACCGACTATCCCTTCGACATGGGCATGTACGATCCCGTGGGCTTTGTCGGCGGCACGAAGAAGCTGACGGCGGCCGACCGCGCCGCCATCCTCGGCGGCAACGCCGCGCGGTTGCTGAAATTGAAGAAGCCGGGCTCGAAGCCGACCAGGCGATAGCCCGCACCGCGCTCAGGCCACGCCGGCCTTCCGCACGCTGTCGACCATCCGCTCCAGGATCCGGTCGAGGATTTCCGTCGAGGTGGCGAAATTGAAGCGGACGAATTGCGGACAGGCCGGGTCGAAGGTTTCGCCGGCGCTGAAAGCGACGCGGGCGCGGTCGTGGAAGAAGTCGAATGCGGGCACGTTGAAGCCCAGCGCCGAGCAGTCCAGCCACGCCAGAAACGTGCCGTCGGGGGCGTGAACCTTCACCTGCGGCAGTTCCTTCGCAAGCGTCGTTATCAGATGGTCGCGCGTCTTGCGCAGATGCGCCGTCACCGCGTCGAGCCAGGGCTGGCCCTGGGTCCAGGCCGCCACCGTGGCGTCGACGCCGATGGCGTTGGCGTCGCCCATCAGGCGGGCGGGGATGCGCTCGTGGAAGCGGGCCTTCAGTTCGGGCGTGCCGAAATGCAGCAGGGCCGAACGCAGGCCCGGAATGTTGAAGCTCTTGGTGGCCGAGGTGAGCGTCACGGTGCGCGCGGCGTAGTCCGGTCCCAGCGAGGCGAAGGGGATGTGCGTGTGGCCGGGATAGACGATGTCGCAATGGATCTCGTCGGACAGCACGATCATGTCGTGCTCGATGGCGAAGCGGCCGAACGCCAGCAGCTCCTCGCGCGTGAAGACGCGGCCCGTGGGGTTCTGCGGATTGCACAGCACGAAGATGCGGGTGCGCTTGTCGATGGCGCCCGCGAGTTCGCCGACGTCGCAGACGTGGGCGCTGCCGTTGTCGCGCATCTGGAGCGGGATCAGCTTGCGCTTCGTGGACGTGATCACCTCGCGGAAAGGCGGGTAGTTGGGCACCTGCAGCACCACGCCGTCGCCGGGATCGGAGAAGGCCAGCACCGGCGCGTAGGTGCCCTGCACCAGATCGGCGACCGGCACGACCAGATCGGCGTCGGTCTTCCAGCCGAAGCGGTTTTCCATGCGCGCGACGAAGGCTTCGGCCAGCGCCACGCCCGCCTTGCCGCCGTTGCGCATTGGATAGCCGTAGTCGGCCTTCTCGACGACGTTCAGGACGGCGCGCTGGATCGGCTCGGCGACCTTGAAGTCCATTTCCGCCACGAAGGCCGGCAGCACGTCGGGGGCGTATTTGTGCCACTTCGAATTGTTCAGCGTGCGCAGCGAGGCTTCCGGCAGATCGAAGGAATTGGCCGACATCGCGCGCTCCGGGAGGGGTGTGAGGAATACAGGGGCGGCGCTGGTGGTGTCCGCCGGTCTTCGCCAAGTCTCCACGGATGGCGGCGTCGAGGCAAGCGGGGAGGCGGCTCTATCGCCACAACTCATACCTTCCCTCGCCAACGGCGGGGGAAGGTATGAAAGAAGAGGCGAGGCGGCGGAGGTCGTGTCCGCCGGGTGTCGTCAGATGAAGTGCATGCCGCCGATCAGCTGGATGGTCTGGCCGGTCATGTAGGCGTTGCCGATCGCCATCAGCGTGGCCTGGGCGACCTCCTCGGACGTGCCGAGCCGGCCGAGCGGGATCATCCTTGCGCGTTCCTCGCGGCGGTCGCCCATCATGTCGGTGGCGATCAGCGAGGGGGCGACGGCGTTGACGGTGACGCCGTCCTTCACCACCCGCGCGGCGTAGCCGCGGGTGAGGCCCTCCATGCCGGCCTTGGAGGCGTTGTAGTGCAGCCCGATGGCGCCGGCACCGCGGGCGGCACCGGAGGAGATGTTGACGATGCGTCCCCAGCGCCGCGCCCGCATGCCGGGCAGGACGGCCTGCGTGCAGAGGAAGGCCGACTTCAGATTGAACGCGATGGTGCGGTCGAAATCGGCTTCGGTGAGATCGTCGAGGCCGCGCGCGATGGCGACGCCGGCGTTGTTGACCAGCACGTCTACCGGTCCCAGTTCCGCCTCGACCCGCGCCACCATCGCCGCGACCTCGGCCGCGACCGACACGTCCGCACCGACCGCGACGGCGCGTCCGCCGGTCCGCGCGATGTCGGCGACGACTTCGGCGGCGGCGTCGGCGCGTTCGCGGTAGTTCACGGCCACCGCGGCACCGGCTTCCGCGAGGGCCACCGCGACCGCGCGTCCGATGCCGCGCGAGCCGCCGGTCACCAGCGCCACACGGCCGGCGAGGTCGGTGTTCACGCCCATCGCGGCGTCACTTCTTCTCGATGTTCCAGAACGCGATGGCGGGCGAGGTCAGCAGCCCGGTCACGTTCTTGCGGATCGCGGTGGGCGTCGTGAACTGGCCCAGCGGCACGTGCGTGGGATAGTTCAGCACGTAGAGCTGCACTTCCTCGGCGATCGCCTTCTGCTTGACCGCATCGGTTTCCTTCGAATAGCGGTCGCGCAGTTTCTCCAGCCCCTCGTCGCAGGGCCAGCCGAACGTGGCCTTGTCGCAGGCGGCGTTGAGGAAGCTCGCGGCCACGGGGTCGAGCACGTCGATCGAACTCCACGACGTGAAGTAGGCGCCCCACCCGCCGGCCGCGGGCGGGTCCTTCCTGGCGCGCCGCGACACCAGCGTCTGCCAGTCCATCGGCTGCAGGTCGATCTTGAAGCCGGCGCGCTCCAGCTGCGCCTTGCCGACGGTCGCGAGGTTGTTGTGGCCGCTGGTGTCGGTCTGGTGCAGGAACACGACGGGCGTTCCGTCGTAGCCGGCCTCCGCCAGCAGCTTCTTCGCCGCCGCGGCGTCGCCGGTCAGCTTGTCGGTCCAGCCCTTGGTGGATTCCAGCGGCGAGCCGCAGGGAAACAGCGACTTGCACTCGCGGTACCACTTGGCGTCCCCGACATTGGCGTCGAGGAATTCCTTCTGGCTGAGCGCCACCATCGCCGCGGCGCGGATCTTCGGATTGTCGAACGGCTTGTGGAGGGTGTTGAAGCGCATCGCGTACTGGCGACCCGCCGTGTTGACGACGCGGGTCTCGATGGCGGGATCCTTGGCGAGCAGCGGCAACAGGTCGGGCGATACGATCTCGACCAGATCGACCTCGCCGCCGAGCAACGCGTTGATCTGGGTCTGCGCGTCGGGAATCCAGATCCATTCGACGCGGTCGACCTTGACGATCTTGCCGCCCGCGAGGCCCGAGGCGGGTTCGGCGCGCGGCTTGTACTTGGGATTGCGCAGATAGACCGCCTTCTCGCCGGCCTTCCATTCCGCCTTCACGAAGATGAACGGCCCCGAACCGGTGGCGTCCTGGATCTGGTCGGTCGGCGCGGTCGCGGCGATCCGCGCGGGCATGATGAAGGGCGCGTTGGAACCGGACTTGGCAAGGCTTTGCAGCACCAGGCCATAGGGCTCTTTCAGCACCATCCGTAGCGTGCGCGCGTCGACCGCCGACAGTTCGGCGGCGTAGGACAGCAGCTTCTGGCCGACCGTGTCGCGGGCGGCCCAGCGGCGCAGCGAGGCGACGACATCCTGCGACGTCACCGGCGCGCCGTCGTGGAATTCCAGCCCCTCGCGCAGGGTGAAGGTCCAGGTCAGCTTGTCGGCGCTGACCTCGTGCTTTTCGACCATCTGCGGACGCACGTTCAGCGTCTCGTCGAGTGCGTAAAGCGTGTCGTAGACCATGTAGCCGTGATGCGTGCTGATCAGGGCCGTGGTCCAGATCGGGTCGATGATCTTGAGGTCCGAATGCAGCGCCACGCGCAGCGTCTTCTGCGCCGACGCCGGCGCCGCTGCGAAGACGATCAGGGCGAGCAACGCGCCGAGGGCGCGGATCAGGATGGTTGGCACGGAACGATACTCCCGGAGGTCGGTCGAGGAAGCGACGGTAGGCCGGCGGCACGGCCGCGTCGACTCAAGAACCGCCGCCGGGCGAACCATGCACGAACGATGCCGCAAACCATGCCGGCCGCGCCGCCGATCGGAACATGACTCCCGACCGCCCTTGCCCGATTGCCTCGACGCCACGCGGTCGTCCAGCCAACACCCCCCTCCTCGCGGTTTCGGCTGGATGGCGTCGATTTCGGCTGGACGAGGCCGCTTTCGGCTGGATGTGGGCCTCGAAGGCTGGACGGAGAGCCTAATCGAGTGGACGCTCGGCGCATTTCGACTGGACGAAGGCTGGACGCGAGCATCCCGGCGCTGGACGACGCCGGGATCGCACATCCTGGCGGCTACATCATGCTTCGTGATCATTGTCGCCGTCCTCCCGGCGAGGGAGTGGTTTGGAAGGCAAATATAATATGCTATTTATGGCTTTTCAATGAATTAAGCCCTCGTAAAATCAGGAGAGTGTTTTCCTGCCAGACGCGCCGGCCGAGCCGCCTGCCCGGACTACTTTCACCCGCTCGCCGTGGACCGGCTCGATACGGCCGACTGGCTTTTCCCGGACTGCTGTCGCAGGCTGCCGGCAACGGACAACCCGGAGAACGCGCCATGAGCGATCCAGCCGACCGCCTGCACCTGATCGGCAGCGTGCCGCT
>CAMDVZ010000301.1 GCA_945878895.1 Caenispirillum bisanense
AAAAAAGAGCCGAGCGCGCAACGCAGGAACGTCGCGCGCAGCCTGACCTCGTGGTTCAAGCGCGGTCTGCGGCGCATCCAGTTCTGCCTTCAGCGCCTCGTCCCGCCACCACCACTCTGGGCAGCTTGGAAAAATGATGGGTGGTAAGATGCGCGACCCGTCGCTCGTCGACGGACGCCAGGCGCCACGATATTCTGGCAGGCGCGGCCGTTAGCGCATCCCTGTTTTGGAGGATGTCGGGAACGCCGCCCGACGGTCTCCGATTGCGTCGCCGGTCTTCGACCCCGGTGCCGGACAGGGCACGCGCGGCGGCTGTCGCGGGCGCCGGAAGTCGTGATAGCGTCGGGCGGCCGAACCGCGATGGCGCTGCTTCGGCGCGGAATTGGCCCGAAGGACCGACGCCGTGGACCGCGAAGCCGCCGTGGACACACGCCCGACTGCACCGACGCGCGACGCCGACGAGACGAGCGCCCTCGCGTTCGGCGACGCGTTGCGGCAATCGGTCGACGACGGCTGTCCCGGTGACAGGCTGCTGGCGGACTGGCGGGATTTACGTTCCGCGCTCGACGACGACCCGGGCCGGGTCGAGGCCGTGTTGGTCGAGGTGGCCGAATCGGCGCGCCTGCGGCCCGTCGCCACGCTCGTGCCGGGGTTCGGCATCGCCAGCGCCGCCCTGAGTGGCCGATCGGTGGTGGATGCGGATCCTGCTTTCAGGGACCTGTTCGGCGAACCCGGCGACCGAAGCGAGGCGTGGGCGGCGGTGCGCCGGCTTGCCGCGCGGGTTCGGCGCGGAGCGACCATCCACGCGACGCTGCGGACGATCGGGGGACAGTCGGTCGTGGCGGTCGCCGCCTCGGGGCCGACCGCCGCGGCGTGGCCGCTGGGCCAGCGGACGCGAGCCGCCGTCGCGCGGTCAGCCGCCAATGTCGTAGTGCTGGTTTACGCACCCGCGATGGCAGCCGAGTTCGCCCCGCTGGTTGCGTCCGCATACCGGCTGACGCCTGCCGAGACGCGGATTGCCGTGGCGGCCCTGGAAGAGGCCACGCTGGACGGCGTCGCGTCGGCCGTCGGCGTGTCGGTTGCCACGGCTCGGCAGCACATGCGCGCGCTGCTGCGCAAGACCGGCGCCGCGCGCCGTGCCGACCTGATCGTGCGCCTGACCGACGTGGTGGCGGGCGAGCATTTGCGGGTCGGCGATCGTGCCGCGTTGGCGCGCGAGGCATTCGGCCTATCGCCGGCGGAGACGCGGGTCGCGTTGTCGGCCGCCGATGGAGCGACCGTGCCGGCGATCGCCGTGGCGCTCGGCGTCAGCGCGCATACCGTTCGCAGCCAGCTCGATGCCGTGTTTGGCAAGACCGGCGCGCGCCGGACCTCCGAGGTCGCGCGTCTGCTGGCCGACCTCTACGTGCTCGCCTGCTTCGTGGCTTGCGGCGAGGGGCAGCGCGAGGTTCGCACGCGCTTGCTGGCCGCCACGCGCATCCTGGCCGTGCCCGGTGGTCGAAGGATCGCCATGGCCGATCACGGACCCGCCGACGGCAGACCCGTGCTGTGCTTCCACGGCAGCTTCGCGACGCGGTGGTTGTCGCGGCGTCTGGTGGTGGCGCTGCAGGCACGCGGCTTCCGGCCGATCTCGTTCGATCGGCCCGGATTCGGCCTCACCGATCCCGCCGAGGCGGGCGCCACCGGCAGCGAGCGGTTCGCCGCCGCCGCCATGGATGCCGAGTACGTCGTGGACCGGCTGGCCTTGACGTCGGTCCGTGTGTTCGCGTCCGACGGTGGCGTCGGCGCCGCGCTGGCGTTCGGCGCGCGTTGCCCGGGCCGGATCGAGGAGGGCGTGCTGGTGACGCCACGCTCGCCGACACCGAGCGAACGCGACCGGACCGGCTTCGTCGCGACGCTGCGGCGCACCCTGGCCGCCAGTCCGGCGACGTTGACCGCCATCGTCGAGCTGTTGCGTCGGCGCGGCCGGCCGGAGCTGCTGCTGACGCTGACCCGGGGAATCGTTGGCCGGTGCGGCGCCGATCTGGACGCGCTGGCCGACCCGGCCTTCCGCGACGGCCTTGTCGCATCCGCCATGGCCTGTGCCGCGCGGACGCCCGCGGGCGTCGTCGGCGAACACCGCACCTATCTCGACGGTTGGGCTCCGCCCGCGGGCGTTGGTGGCCGGCGCTGGGTGGTGGTCGGCACGGGCGGGGACCACCTGTTCCCGGGAACCGAGAAGGACTCGGCATGGAACCGCCTGCCGGGACTCGAGATCCGCCATTTCGGCGACGCCGGACGTTTCGCCCGACACAGCCACGCCGACGAGATCGCGGCCGCGTTCTCCGCGTGATCGGGCCGGTGGCGGCCGTGCATGGCGGTCGTGCTAACCATCATGATGGTTAGCCTCATGGCCAAGGCACGTCGCCGGCTAACCATCATGCCGGTTAGCCGCCGTTCGAACGGGCGACGCGGCCCCGGATTGGCTCAGCGCGGCATCGATCTCCGCCAGCGCAGCGCGTGTTCGAGCTGGGCGTCGAGGTCGTGCTTCGGGGTCCAGCCGAGGATTTTGGCCGCCAGCGTCGGGTCGGCGACCAGGCTGGAGGGGTCGCCCTCGCGGCGGGGCCCCATGGAATGGGGGACGGGTAGGCCCGACACCCTGGATGTTGCGTCGATCAGTTCCCGGACGCTGTGGCCGGTGCCGCTGCCGAGATTGAAGGCGGCGTTGGCGCCGCCGCCGTCGAGCCAGGCCAGCGCGCGCAGATGGGCCTCGGCGAGGTCCTCGACATGGACGTAGTCGCGCACGCAGGTGCCGTCCGGGGTCGGGTAATCGTCGCCGAAAATCGTCAGCGGCGGCGCGAAACCCAGCGCCGCATCGATGGCGAGCGGCATAAGATGCGTCTCGGGGTCGTGCATTTCGCCGATTTCGCCGTCGGGATCGGCACCCGCGGCGTTGAAATAGCGCAGGACGACCGATTTCAGGCGCCGTTCGGGGGCCGCCAGCAGGCGTTCGACGGCGAGCTTGGTGTCGGCGTAGACGCTCATCGGGGCGAAGGGGTGGGTTTCGCCGATGCGGGCCGTGACGGGGGTGCCGAATACCGCGCAGGTGCTTGAAAACACGAAGTTTTCGACGCCCAGCGACTCGGCCGTCTCGATCAGGACCGCGGTCCTGGCGACGTTGTTGTCGTGGAACAGCGCCGGCTCGCGCATCGACCGGCCGACCTCGATGTAGCCGGCGAGGTGGACGATGGCGTCGATATTATATTCAGTGATCACTTTAATCAGACTGCTACGGTCGCCGATGTCGCCCCGCACCAGCGGCCCCCAGCGCACCATTCCAGCATGCCCTTTCTCCAGCGAGTCGAACGCGATTGGTGCTACGCCCGCAGCGGCCAAACGCTTGCAGACGTGCGATCCGATGAAGCCCGCGCCGCCGGTCACCAGCACCTTGCCGCTCATGCCGGCACGCCCCGCGCCGGCTGCGCCGCGACGCCGCCGGCTGCCTCCGCGTACATCGCCTCCAGCGAGGCCGCGACATTGTGCCAGCGATACAATCGCCCCACCGTCGCGCGCGCCTTGCCGCCCATCGCCAGCGCCAACGCCGGATCGTCCGCCAGTTCCGCCATCGCCCTCGTCAGTGCGTCGACCTCGCACGGCACGATCGAAGCGCCACCGCCGGCCGCCACATCGCGCCAGATATTGACCTGGTCGGACAGGATCACCGGCAGGCCCGCCGCCATCGCCTCGACCGCGGCGATGCCGAAATTCTCGGAGTAGGAGGGCAGCGCGAACATCGCGGCCGCAGCGAAGGCCGACAATTTGTCCTCGCCACGCAGCATGCCGGTGAAGGTGACGCGATCGACGATTCCGTCCCGCCGCGCCCACGCCTTGCACTGGTCGAGCATGCCGTCGTCGGGGCCGGCGATGGCCAGATGCAGATCCGGACGTGCCCGCGCCACCGCCGCGAACGCCGGCAGCAGCAGGTCGATGCCCTTCTTGAAATGCAGCCGGCTGAGGAACAGCACGATCTTCTTGCCACGTGTCTCCGGGACGCGGTCGTGAAACCGCTCCGGCGAGGGCAGCGTGTCGAATCCCGTCAGATCGACGCCGAGCGGCACCACGCGGGCCGGCGCGCCCATCGCGAAGGGTTCGCTGATCTCGCGCTCGATGTCGCTGGTGTAATGGATGGCGGCGGCGTGCCGCAGCACCCAGTTCTGGAATGCCGTTTCCATCACCCACTTGCGGCGCCGGTGACGGGCGCGGATGTAGGGATCGAGCATGCCGTGCGGCCGCACGATATAGGGCACGCCCCGGCTCCGGCACAGCTGGCCGCCGAGCAGGTCGTGGAAGAGATAGAGCGAGTGCAGATGCACCACGTCGTAGTGGTGGAGGTCGTGCCGCAGCGCGCGGGCCATCGCCAACGAGGGTTTCCAGAATCGTGGCGTGTGGACGGGAAAGTACGTGACGACCGCGCCCTGATGCTCGACCGGCACGCCCAGCGGCACGTCCTCGACGCCGCCATCGCTCCAGTTGGTGGTGTAGATCGACACCTCGTGTCCGCGCCGCCTTACGGCCGCCGCCATTTCGAGGCAAGCCTGCGCCGGTCCGCCGCTTTTCCGGCTCAGCGTGGCGATCAGATGGAGGATGCGCATGGAGCTCTTGAGGTGGGGTGTGAGAATCAGGTTTCAACGCGATTGATTAATTTAAGAATATAGGATAACCTATTAGAATCTATAGCGTAATTATTGTCTCATCAGTTTTGTCCTGAACGACGGAGTACGGCGCGTGTGCGGCATCGCGGGGCTTTTTCACTACGATGGACGGCGTCGGCCGGGCCATGTGGAAAGCCGCGACGCCGCGACGTTCGCCGACGTGGAGGTCATGGTCGGCGGCACCCGACGGGGCGTTCCGACGGCGGCGCGCGAGGATATCGACATCGCGCTGCGGATGTCGGCGTCCATGATAGCCCGCGGTCCCGACAGCGCCGGGCTGTGGCAGGACGAGTCGGGCTCGGTCCTGTTCGCCCAGCGCCGGCTGGCGATCATCGACCCCGGCGCCGGAGGCTTCCAGCCGATGGTGTTCGACGGTGGCCGGCTGGTCGCCAACTTCAACGGCGAAATATACAACTACAAGGCACTGAAGGCGGAACTCGAGGGGCGCGGACGGCGCTTCGCGACGAATTCGGACACCGAGGTGCTGTTGCAGCTCTAAGACGCCGATGGTCCGGCGATGGTCGAGCGGCTGCGCGGCATGTTCGCCTTCGCGATCTGGGATCGCGACCGGCGCGGCGTCTTTCTCGCCCGCGATCCGCTCGGCATCAAGCCGTTGTATGTCGCCGACGACGGACGCACGCTACGCTTCGCCTCCCAGGTCAAGGCATTGATGGCGGGCGGCGGACTGTCCACCGATCCGGAGCCGGCCGCCGAAGTCGGTTTCCTGATGTGGGGTTCGGTACCCGAGCCGTTCTCGCTCTACCGTGCGATCAGGTCGTTGCCGGCCGGCCACACGCTGTGGCGGCCGACGACCGGCGCGGCGACGACCAGGCGCTATCATTCCATCGCGGGGGTGTTCGCCGCGGCCGAGGCCGCCGGGCCCGCGCCGACCGGCGTTGCGCGAACCGACATGGTGCGGGCGGCCGTGGCCGACACGATGCGCCACCATATGGTCGCGGACGTGCCGGTCGGTGCCTTTCTGTCGGGCGGTCTTGATTCGTCGGCCATCGTCGAGTTCGCCGCCCGCGCCAGTCCGCAAACCTTGCGCACGGTGACCCTGGGGTTCGACGAGTTTCGCGATGGTCCGTCCGACGAGACGCGGATCGCCGCGGCGACCGCCGGGACACTCGGCGTCGAGCACCGGACCGTGTGGGTGACGCGGGACGAATTCGCATCCCGGCGCGACCACTTGCTCGAATCGATGGACCAGCCGTCGATCGACGGGACCAACAGCTATTTCGTCAGCCTCGCCGCGGCGTCGACCGGACTGAAGGTTGTGCGAACGGGGTGATGGGTAACAGAATAGTCCAGGGCGATGGGTGACACTCCCACCCGGCGGAGGGCCGGGTCGCGTCTGCGCCGCGGGGGTTAACCCCCATAGGCGCTAGGATAGCTGGATCTGAGCCTTC
>CAMDVZ010000302.1 GCA_945878895.1 Caenispirillum bisanense
GCTCGCCGAGCCGCCCGAGCGCGGCGACCCCAATGCCCTGCGCGACTGGCACAACGCGGTCGACGCGGGCCGGATCGTGCGTGGCGACCGCTCGATGCTGTTCCGGGCGCTGTTCAATCTCGGACGCAACGCTTTCGAGGCCGGCGCGAAGGCGGTGACCGTGACGGCGAGCGATGGGCCGCGCGTGACGATGATCGACGTCGCCGACGATGGTCCGGGCGTCCCGGCCGCGCTGGAGGCGAAGCTGTTCCAGCCGTTCGCCGCGTCGGGCCGGCCGGGTGGCTCGGGACTGGGTCTCGCCATTGCCCGCGATCTCGTGCGCGCCCATGGCGGGGACATCGCGCTGGTACTCAATGGCGCGGTCGGCGCCACGTTCCGTTTCACCTTGCCGACCAGGCCGCCGGATTAGGCGGTTCCGTTCCGTCGCGCTTCGGCCAGCATCGCCAGCGCGAAGGCCGCCGCCGACACGATGGCCGCGGCCATCATCAGCCACAGCACCGGGCCGTAGCCGCCAAGCTCCTGCCACGCCCACGCCGCGGCCAGCGGTGCGCCCGCGCGCGCGAAGGTGGCCGGCGTCGACATGGCGCCGCCGATCGCGCCATAGCCCTCGCGGCCGTACAGGTCGGCCACGATGACGCCGCGGATGATCGTCACGACGCCGTTGGCCAGACCGTAGACCACCGCGAACAGGACCATCGTGGCGAAGTCGCGCGCGACCATCAGGATGGCGAGCGCCACCGGATAGGCCGCGACCACGATCAGCCCGACCGCCCGCGTCGAGAGGTCGCGACCGATCGTCGTCACTAGCACGCGGCCCGCCACCTGCATCGGCCCGATCACGGCGTAACCCGCCACGATCTCGCCCATCGGCAGGCCGCGTTCGCGCATCATCGGCACCAGATGGAACAGCAGGCTGGTGAAGGTCAGCGCGTTGAAGGCGAAGCTGAGCGTCAGCGCCCAGAACGAGGCGCGCCGCAGCGCGGCCGTCAGCGGTCCGCGCCCGTCCGTTCTCGCGATCCTGGCCGGAAGCGGGCCGGCCGGCGGAATCAGCAGCGCGTGACAGAGCGCGCAGGCGAGGTTGAAACCGGCCAGCACGAAAAGCGAGTCGCGCCAGCCCAGCCGCTCGATCAGGAACTGGGTCAGCGGGATGAAGGCGGTGCTGGCGAGGCCGCCGACCAGCGTCACCGCGGTGATGGCGCGCCGGTAGTCGCGCGGGAACAGGAAGGTCACCACCGCGAAGGCGGGCTCGTACAAGGTCGCCGCCATCGCGACGCCGATGCCGGCCCACAGCGCGTAGAACAGCGGCAGGTCGCGCGCCAGCGGCCACGCCGCCAGCAAGACGGCACCCAGCACGGACCCGACGGTCATCAAGACTCGTCCGTGGCCGCGATCGATCAGCGCGCCAACCGGCAGCGACAGCAGGCCCGCCGCCAGCAATCCGACCGACAGCGCGCCGTTGAGTTCCGGCCGCGACCATCCGAGCTCGCTCTCCATCGGCACGATGTAGACGGCGAAGGCGTAGAACAGCGTCCCCCACGACACCAGCTGGGCGGTCGCGATCCCCAGCACCAGGGTCCACGCGCGCGCCCCTCGCAGGTCGAGCCCGGAGGCCGGTGGCGCGTTCATGCGAGGCCGCGACCCGGCGTTTTCGCACCCATGGCTCAGTCGACCTGGAGCAGCAGGCCCTTGAGGTAGGCGCTCTCGGGCAGGCTGGGATGGACGGGATGGTCCATGCCCGCCCCGGTGACGCGCAGGATGCGGCCGCCGCGATGGGCGTCGTGCAGCCCGCGGCGGACCTGTTCGGCGAACAGCGGCGCCGGCATCAGATGCGAGCAGGAGGCGATGAACAGCAGGCCACCGGGTGCGACGAGGGTCGCGGCCTGGCGCGCCAGCTTGCGATAGCCCTGGGCGCCGACCTTCTCGTCCTTGCGGCTTTTCACGAAAGCCGGCGGATCGGCGATCACGATGTCGTAGCGCTCCTTGGCGGCCGCCAGCCGTTCGAGCTCGTCGAACGCCTCGCCCTTGACGACGCGGCAACGTGCCTCGACCTGGTTGAGGCGGGCCGCCTGCACGGCGAGATCGAGCGCCGCCTGCGAGCGGTCGAGCATCGTCACGTCGGCGGCACCCTGGTGCGCCGCCAGCACGCCGAAGCCGCCGGCGTAGGAAAACACGTCGAGCACGCGCGCGCCGTGCGCGAAGGAGGCGACCATCGCCCGGTTGTCGCGCTGGTCGAAGAACCAGCCGGTCTTCTGGCCGCCGCCGGCGGGATCGCAGACGAAGCGGGCGCCGTTCTCGATCACGTCGATCGGTCCCTCGATGCTGCCCCTGGCGATCCGGCTTTCGGTTTCCAGCCCCTCAAGCTTGCGGCTGGGCGAATCGTTCTTGAACAGGATGGCGGCGGGCGCCAGCACCGACTCCAGCGCCGCGACGATGTCGTCCGAGAGGAGATGCATGCCTGCGGTGTTCGCCTGCACGACCACGGTGTCGCCGTAGCGGTCCACGATCAGGCCCGGCAAGCCGTCTGCCTCGGCATGCACGAGGCGATAGTGCGGCACGCCGCCGTACAGGCGCGCGCGCAGCGCCAGAGCCGCCGAAAACCGCGCGGCGAGCAGCGCCTGGTCGAGCAGTGCCGTGCCGTCGCGCGACACCAGCCGGGCGCCGATCAGCGAATGCGGGTTGAAGGTGGCGATGCCCAGCGCGTCGCCGCCGGCGGTTCGCAGGATGACCGGCGAGCCGGGCGCGATCGCCTTGGTCTCCGGATTCATCAGGATCTCGTTGGAGAACGCCCATGGGTGACCCTGCCGCAACCGCCGGTCCTCGCCGGCACGCAGGAAGACGCTGGGATACTTGGCCATGGACGCGAAACTCCCGTCGGCGAGTGGGCACGCCGCGTAAAGCGGGGGTGTAACGGGAAACGCGGGGGGAAGCTAGGCGGGCCCGGTTTGGCCGGGCGGCTGGATGGTCGTGGCGAAGTCCGCGGGCGTGTCCTGGCTGGCGGTGGCCGATCCGACCGGGCCAGAGTTCAGTCGCCCAGTGCCGCCCCGTCGCGCCGCCGGTCCGCGCCGCCTTCGTAGCCCAGCAACGTCCCGTCGGCGGCCCGCCGCGCCCGCACGCCGTGCAGGCCGCCGGCGTGTGGCGCCGTCGTCGTGGCGTGGCCGAGCTTGCCAAGGGCCTCGGCCAGCGTCAGCGACTCCGCGTCGTCAGGCCCGCCCTCGATCTCGGTGACGCCGTTGCGGTTCAGCACCCGGCGCTGGTCGATGGCGCGCTGGATCGGCAGATTGCCGGCGAGTGCTGCCAGCGTGGCCTGAAGGACGTTGCCGACGATGCGCGCCCCGCCCGCCGACCCGATCGCCAGCACGAAGCGTCCCTCGCGATCGAGCACGATCAGCGGCGACATCGAGGATCGGGGCCGTTTTCCGGCCTGGACCCGGTTTGCCAGTGGTCGCCCGTCGACCGATGGCGTGAAATCGAAATCCGTCAGTTCGTTGTTGAGCGGGAAGCCGCCGGCGAAGTGGCCGGCACCGAACGGACCTTCGATGGTGGTGGTGAACGACACGACGTTGCCGTCGCGGTCGACGATCGACAGATGGCTGGTGCCGCGCTCGGGTTTGACCGTGCCGTCGCCGGCGTTTCCGCCCGGCGCGCCTGGCGGCAATCCGGGTTCTGCCTTGCCCAGCGCCCGGTCCTTGCGCACCAGACTGGTGCGGTCGGCGATGTAGGCGGGGTCGAGCAGGCCATCGACCGGCACGGCCACGAAGCCCGGATCGCCGAGATAGCGTCCGCGGTCGGCGAAGATCAGACGCCCGGTTTCGGCCAGCCAGTGGGCGTCGGCGATGGCCAGGGCCGGCCGCGACGTCGGACGCCGTGTCGTTTGCGCATCGACTGCCGGGTCGTCGCCGATGCCGGAACCGGCCGGCAGCATGGCCAGCGCCTGCAGGATCGCCAGCGGCCCCGACGATGGCGGCCCCATGCCGCACACCGTCCATTCCCGCCACGGCCGGCAAAGCGGATCGCGCGCCAGCGGCCGGTAACCGGCGAGATCGCCGGTCGTCAGCGTGCCGGGTCGCGGCTGTCGGCGGACCGTGTCGGCGATGGCATCGGCCAGCGGTCCGGTGTGCAGGCCGTCGGCGCCGCGTCCGGCGATCAGGCGCATGGTGGCCGCGAGTTGCGGGTTCCGGACGATGCTGCCTTGTGTCCCGGGCGAGCCGTCTTCGGCGAAGAAAATCGCGCGGGCCTGCTCGTCGGCGCGCACGTGCGGCCAGGCGCGCAGTGCCGCCGCCAGCCGCGGGGGCATGGCAAAACCGTTTTCCGCCAGCCCTATCGCCGGCACGAACAGGTCGGCCCATGGCAGCTTGCCGTGCCGCCGGTGGGCAGCCTCCAGCATTCGTACCGTGCCCGGCACGCCGATCGACAAACCCGAAACGACGGCATCCCGGAAGCCCAGCGGTTTGCCCTCGGCGTCGAGGAACAGCCGCTCGGTCGCGCCGGCCGGCGCGGTCTCGCGGCCATCCCAGGCCGTCACGCGCCGGCTTCGCGCGTCGTAGTGCAACAGAAAGCCGCCGCCGCCGATGCCCGATGCCTGCGGCTCGACCACGCCCAGCACCATCTGCGCCGCGATGGCCGCGTCGACCGCCGAGCCCCCCGCCCGCAGGATCGCGCGCGCGGCCTCGCTGGCCATCGGATTGGCGGTCGCCGCCATGTGCTGGCTGGCAAGCGCGGGTGGCGCGGGCTCGCGCGCGGTAGCCGCGCCAAGCGACGCGACCACCGCCAGCAAGACCAACGCGGCTCGGCGGAAGTGGATGAACAAGGGCAGCTCCCCGATGGATGGCCACGGTAGCGCCTCGCGGGCGCGCCGGCACCGTCGATGTGATGCCCGCGCGATTCCCGCCGGTCGCCAAATGCACTACCGTCGTGGCTCCCAGAACGAGGCTCGCATGCTCCAACCCGGTCCGCGCAACCTGATCACCGACGTCGATGGCATTCTCGTCGGCAACGCGCAGGACGCGCGTGTCCGCAGCGGCACGACCGTCGTGCTCGCCGAACGGGCCTGCGTCGCCTCGGTCGACGTGCGCGGCGGCGCGCCGGGTTCGCGCGACACCGATCTGCTCGACCCGACCTGCCGGGTGCAGGCGATCGACGCGATTTTCCTGTCGGGTGGTTCGGCGTTCGGGCTGGGGGCCGGCGATGGCGTCATGAAATGGCTGCACGAGCGCGGCCGCGGCCTCCAGGTCGGTCCGGCGACCGTACCGATCGCACCCGGCGCCATCCTGTTCGACCTGCTCAACGGCGGCGACAAGGACTGGGATTGGCCACCCTACCGCGAGCTTGGCTACGCCGCGACCAACGCCGCGGCCAGGAACTTCGCGCTCGGCAACAACGGCGCAGGGCTCGGCGCTCGCGCCGGCCATCTCAAGGGCGGTCTCGGCAGTGCCTCGGCGGTCGATCCGGCAACTGGGTTGCAAGTCGGGGCCATCGTGGCGGTCAACGCGGTTGGTTTCGCCACCATGGGCGATGGGCCGCATTTCTGGGCCTGGGCGCTGGAACAGAATGGCGAGTTCGGCGGCCTTGGCCCACCGCCGCGCGGCCTCGGCCTGACGGTGTCGCACAAGCGCGAATTCCTCGACCACGGCGCGGACGCCACGGCGGGCGAACCGGTCGGCAACACCACCATCGCGGTGGTCGCGACCAACGCGCGGCTCGACAAGGCCTGGTGCAAGCGGCTCGCCATCATGGCCCAGGATGGTCTTGCGCGCGCCCTGCGGCCCGTCCACACGCCGGCCGACGGCGACGCGGTGTTCGCGATGGCGACCGGTCGGATCGAGGCGCCCTCGGACCCGATCGCGCTCGCAGAGCTCGGCACCGCTGCCGCCGACTGTCTTGCCCGGGCGGTCGCGCGCGCGGTGTACGCAGCCGAAAGCCTCGGACCGTTCCGCGGCTGGACGGATACCTATCGCCGCTAGCAGCCTGTCGGACTGAGGTGAACGGGCGAGAAAGTTCGCCCCGGGCGGGCCTCGGCGGACCGCGCGGTCGTGTCGGGGGCGTCCCGGCGATGTCTCGGGACAGCGTTTTGGCGGCTCCCGGGCGTCGTCGGTGGCCGGTC
>CAMDVZ010000303.1 GCA_945878895.1 Caenispirillum bisanense
CAACTCCCGCGCCGACAGATCCCTCCGTGTGATCCCGATTGCCTGGCCCATCGATGACTGCCTCCGAACGCTGTGACGGCAACACAGAATCAGCGGTCACCACATTCCGCAAGGGGCAGAGAGTCAGGAACTCCGCTACCTGGTATAAGGCGGCGATGCGAGCTCGGGTCATCTCCATGAAACAGTCGAGATAAAAGGCTCGGTTATCGGGCGTTACCCGCGTCGTTGCGACTATGCCACAACGTCGGCCTCTCTCGTTGATCCATTCTACTTGCCCTCTATCGACACGTGCGCGATCTTCGGAAGACAACCGGCTGCGGAGACGCGCGTAGAGCATTCCCATGCGACCGTCCTCCATCGACAGGGCAGTGTCGCCGCAGATCAAGTACTCCTCGGCCCGTGAGGCCAATGCACAGTCGAAGCTCGGTCTCGTCACGCGAGGTAGTGGACCGCTCGAAGGAGAAGTCGGCGTCGCTGGCGTGATTGGCGCGGGTGTCGGGCCCGAAGTCGGAGACGCGGACGGAAGCGGCGTGGATATCGACGTTGAATTCGGATCGGGCGACGATGGCGCGGGCGTTCGTGGCGGCGCCGTGGCGACTGCCGGATTTGAGCGGGCAGACGGCGCGGAAGCCGGCGTCCGCGGCTGTGTCGCGACGGCGTCGGGACTTCCGTGGCGAACACCGGTCGCGTGCCATGGAAATATCCAGATCATCCCGGCAACGAGCGCGCCGGCGACGATCAACAGGCTGGTCGTGGCGAGATCGCGCAGTCGGTCGGCACCGTCCCCGGCAAGAGCGGTCGGCGGTCTGCTCGGTGTCGGCTCGCCCATGCCGCCTTGCGGAGAAATGGGCCGTCCGGATATGGCGTCCACGCCGTGCTCCCACCGGAGAAATCGGCCCGGTAGAATTATGTAGTTGGGAAGGGCTCGCAATGGTGTCGTGGCAGGGACGGCGCTTCCGTCCTCGCAGATCGTGCCGCGCGGATGGGATCGGGACGATTCCGACTCGGTGGACTCAATTTCGTCATGGTCGTGGGCTTCTCTCGCCGCGACCAAGGGCAGGCACGGGCAGGAGGTATCGTGGCAACGGAAAACGCGCGAGGTGTTCGTGGCGACTTGCATGGTGCTCGGGCTCGGCCCACCGTCTGCCGTCGCCCAGGAGCTGACGCCCGCCATCGTCGATCTCTCCAGCCACAACCAGGTCTCGCTGACGCCGGAACTGCGCGCCCGGCAGGGCATCTCGCTGGTGATCCATCGCGCCTCGATGGGGCTCGACATGGGGAATTTCAGCGACGCCGACTATCGCTTCGAGGAGCAGATGCGCGCCGCCGCCAGCGCCGGCCTGCGACTCGGGGCCTACCATCTCGGCACGCGCACGGGCTCGGGCGCCCAGCAGGCCGACGATTTCCTCACGCTGGTGAAGCGTGTCTGCGAAAGCCTGCCGGCACTGGCCCGGCGGGTTCTGCTGGCGCTCGACTGGGAGCCGTCGAATCCGGATCCGAACAGCTACATGAACATGATCGAGGTCGGTCGTTTTCTCGAGCGCGCCGTCGCCCGCACCGGAAAGGCCGTCACGGTCTACACCGGCGAGCGGTTCCTGCGGGAGCGGCGAGACGAGATGGCCTCGGTCCCGCGCAGCTGGCAGATGCTCGGTCGCCAGCCGTTGTGGATCGCGAAATACAATCCGGCCGGCTACGATCACCGGGGCGAGCCTTCGCGGGAGATTCCCTGGCCCGACGTCGCGGGCACGCCGTGGTCGACATGGAACCTGTGGCAGTACACCAACGGCGAGCATCGCGCGTCGGGCGCGTTGCCGGTCAGCCGGATTGACGGTCAGCCGGTCGACCGGAGCGTCTTCCGCGGCAGCCGGGCGGATCTGGAGCGCTTCAAGAACACGCACTCCTGGGACTGTGTCTACAAGACGCGCTGACAGGCGCGACCGGGCGACCGGCGGCACGTTATCGGTGCTACACATCCCGGGCGAGACGGGGTGAGGCGAGCAGAGATGGCGACAGGCAGACGCAGGGTGGCGGTGGTCAACGGTTTTCGTGGCACGGGCGCGGAGGCATGCTTCCGGGTCGCGCAACTGATCCTGTGACGAGCGGACATCGACTTCGATACCGGCGGTGGCGAACTGGCGGCGATCGATGCGGCGATAGCCGCGCATCGGGGAAAGGAGACGGGTCCGGACTGGCTCCTGCTGCGGTCGGACCGCTGGATGCCGGGCGAGGACGATCGCGACGTGGTCGCGTTGTTCACCACGCGCGAGTCGCCGACCGGGGTCACCGCGGAAGAAGCTGCGTGGCAGGCGTTCTTCATGCGCTGTTGCGTGGGTCGTTTCCGTCTCGGCATTCTGCGGGGAGAGGACCACGACGGCGATGAATCGCGGCTCGGCCGGGATGTCGCGGGACTGCTGGATGTTCCCCTGGCCGAGGACGAGTTGGCGTGGGTGGCGGAACAGCTGGCGCGGACCTCAGACGAGGCGGCGCCTGCGACCGTTGCCGCGATTCCGGACGATACCCGAAGCCATGGCGGTGGGGTCGATCGGTCACGCGGTACCATCGCCTTCGATCCGGCCGCGATCTTGTCGCCGGGGCCTTGTCCGGAACCACCGCCGGCCGATCTCGCCGGAATCTTCGACGACGATGACCGTCGTCATTTCCAGGGCTCGCGGGATTTCGCCGAAGATGCCGTCTACAACTGGTACGTGGCCTATGGTGCGGCCCTGAAGCCACGATCGGTGCTGGAGATCGGCGTCAGGCGGGGTGACGGCGCCTGGGCGTTGGCGCAAGGCGCCGGTGGCTCGATCGAGCGCTATGTCGGGTTCGACTCCGAACTGGATTTGCCCGGCGGCAACGCGCGCGCCGCCGACGCGATCAGGCGAGCCGGCATCGCCGATGTGGAGGTGATCACCGCCGACACGCAGGCCCGGATTCCGCGCGTCGCGGGACCGTTCGACCTGATTCATGTCGACGGGGACCATTCGACGCGCGGCGCGCTGAACGATATCGCGCTCGCGACGCACTTGCTGGCGGAGGGTGGGACCATCGTCCTGGACGACGTGGAGTCTGCCCCCGTGCACCTGGCGCTGGACGCCGCGCTGGCGGCGTTCGCCGCCGACGTCGTCTGTCGCGAGCGCGGTGGCTTCCATCGGCAGGCCCTGATCACGGCGAGAGGCAAGCTGCGGCCACTGTCGCCGGCCGACCTCTTGCGAGGCGCCCCCGGGCGGGTCGTCGGGCAGATGGACATGGACCGGGCTTTGGCGACGCTGCGGCACGGAAGCGAGGCAGGAGTGTCCGCCACGATCACGGCGTTCGGCGATATTGGGCGCGCTTTCCGTCGGCGCTTGGACATCGCGGCGTTTGGCGACTCCGGGGAGGGACATGCCGATGACGACGTTGGGGACATGTTCGCGGCATTCGCAGCTCTGGTCGAGGCTGCCTCGTCTCTGGCACGCGAGCGGGGTATCGTCGATTGTCCGTGGGAGAGCGAGGCCCGCGAGCACGCGTGCTACGCGCTGGCGCGCCTGATCGACGTACCGGTTCCCCAGCGATGGAGGCCGGTGGCGCCGCACGCGGAGCGATTCGAGCCGGGCTCGACGGGGTTCGAGGAGCTGACCTGGGAAGCGGCGTCCAACATGGCCGAGATACTGCGCCGAACCGCCGCCGGTTTCTGACCGGGTCGGAAGTCCGACCCGTCGGGGCCAGCGACGAGCCAAAGGCAATAGGCGGTCGGGTCGGGCCACGCTAGACTGGGCCATCGTGGGAATTCGGAGAGTATCAACATGGATGGCGGTACGTTGCAGTCGTTGCGCGACATGGAGCCGGAACTGACGGCGATCCGTCGCGATATCCATCGCCACCCGGAGACGGCGTTCGAGGAAGTGCGCACCACCGACATCGTGGCGGAGAAGCTGACGTCCTGGGGCATCGAGATCCATCGTGGCCTTGCGAAGACCGGCGTGGTCGGCACGCTGCGCGGCAACCGGCCGGGCCAGAAGCGCATCGGCCTGCGCGCCGACATGGACGCGCTGTTCCTGCAGGAAAAGAACGACTTCGGTCATCGCTCGACGATCGATGGCAAGATGCACGCCTGCGGCCACGACGGGCACACGACGATGCTGCTGGGCGCCGCCAAACATCTGGCCGCCAACCGGGATTTCGCCGGCACGCTGCACTTCATCTTCCAGCCGGCCGAGGAAGGACTGGGCGGCGCCCGGGTGATGATCGAGGAAGGGCTGTTCGACCTGTTTCCCTGCGACGCGGTTTACGGCATGCACAACATGCCGGGACTGAAACTCGGCGAGTTCGCGATTCGCACCGGCCCGATGTTGGCGGCGTCCGATACGTGGACGGCGGTGTTCAAGGGCACCGGCGGGCATGGGTCGGCGCCCGAGCGCGGCACCGATCCGTCGATGCCGGCGGCTGCTTTCGTGCTCGCGGTGCAGGGCATCATCGGCCGCAACGTCTCGCCGTTCGACACCGCGGTGCTGAGCGTGGGGCATCTCGCGGGTGGCACCTACGGTTCGCCCAACGTGATCCCGTCCGAGGTGATGGTTCGCGGCACCTCGCGCAGCTACAAGCCGGCCGTGCGGGACCTGCTGGAGCGACGCATGGGCGAGATCGCGCGCGCCACGGCCGAAAGCTGGGGTTGCACGGTCGCCTACGATTATCTGCGGCGCTACCCGCCGCTGGTGAACGCGCCCGATCAGACCGCCATCGCGATCAAGGCCGCCATCGCCACGGTCGGCGAGGCGAAGGTGAACCCGAACGTCACGCCCTTCACCGGAGCCGAGGATTTTGCCTTCATGCTCCAGAAGAAGCCCGGCGCCTACATCATGATCGGCAACGGCGGCGAGGAGGAGGGCGGATGCCACTACGTTCACACGCCGCTGTATGATTTCAACGACAGCATTCTGCCGACCGGCGCCAGCTACTGGGTGAACCTCGTACAGGCCGAACTGGGCGAGGCGGACTAGGGAACGCGAGACGCGGCGCCCGGACGTGGACTGGACCGACGAGGGGATCGTGCTCGCCGCGCGCGAGCACGGCGAGAATGCCCTGATCGTCACGGCCCTCACCCGCGAGCGCGGGCGTCACGCGGGCCTCGTGCATGGCGGCGCCGGGTCGCGCCAGCGGCCAACATGGCAACTCGGCAACCGGGTGCAGCTGACGTGGCGGGCGCGCACGGCCGAGCAACTCGGCACCTATCACGGCGAGTTGCGCACGCCGCACGCGGCGCGATCGCTCGACGACCCGGCCGCCTTGAGTGGTCTTGCCGCTGCCTGCGCGATGATCGACGCGGCCCTGCCCGAGCGCGAGCCGCACCCCGCGATGTTCGATGGCATGGAGGCGCTGCTGACGTCGCTGGGACATCCCGGCTGGCCGGTGATTTTCGTGCATCTGGAGATCGGGTTGCTGCAGGAGCTCGGCTTCGGACTCGATCTCGGCAAATGCGCCGTGACGGGGGTGACCGAAGGCCTGTGCTATGTGTCGCCACGCACCGGTCGGGCCGTTTGCGCCGAGGCGGGCGAGGCCTACAAGGAGAAGCTGCTGCCGCTGCCGGCGTTTCTCGCGGGCGGCGGAGCGGCTGCCGGTCCGGACGATCTCGGGCACGGCCTCGATCTCACGGGCTATTTCCTCGAACGCCACGTCTTCTGGCCTCACAACAAGCCGTTGCCCCCCACGCGCGAGCGGTTCGTGGAGACGATAACGAGACCGGACTAGCGGCGAGGCGTCAGCGCGGTTCGGTGACGACGTAGGGCGACTCCGCGATCGTCCAGCCGGGCTTCGGCTCCATGCGGAAAACGTGGCGCAGATGGACTTCGTCGGGACCGTCCGCGATGCGCAGCATGCGGGCGACGGCGAAGGCGGCGTGGATCGGGGTGTCGTCGCCGCCACCCATCGCGCCGAACACCTGGATGGCGCGGTCGGCGATGGCCTGGAGCATCGCCGGCACCACCACCTTGATCAGCGAGACGTCGCGCCACGCCGCGTCGTGGCCCTGTCGGTCGAGGAGCCAGGCGGTGCGCAGCACCAGCAGGCGGGCGGGCTCGATCTCGGCCCGCGACCGGGCGATC
>CAMDVZ010000304.1 GCA_945878895.1 Caenispirillum bisanense
CGCCACCCACCCCCATCCGCCCTTCGGGCACCTTCCCCCGCCGTTGGCGAGGGAAGGTATGAGTCTCGGAAGAGTTGTCGTTGTCGCCGCCTTCTCGCCCATCTGAGCCGCGTGCCGCCTCGTTGGCAGCGGAAGGTACGAATCCCCCGCCTACTTCTTCCCCAGTTCGTCGAACGACATCGTGTGCTGGCGCACCATCTGGCCCGCCTCGTCGCGCAGCGCCAGGAACACCTCGCCTTTCCACCAGTCGATGTCGATGGTGCCGAAATTAGGCAGGCCGTAGAGGGCGCCGAGGCGGTTGGGGCCGGCTTCCTTCGCGCTGGGCCAGAAGCGGTTGATGCCGCTCGACGTCATCTCGACCAGCGGATAGGCGACGCCGTCGACCTGGCGGTAGATGGCGCCGATATGGCGGTCCCCGGACAGGATCACGACGCCACGGGCGCCGGTGTCGCGCACCAGATCGTGGAAGCGCTGGCGCTCGCGCGGGAAATTGCCCCAGCGCTCCCAGCCGTGTCCGTCGACCACCAGCTGGATGCTCGACACCACGAGGCGCAGATCGGCGGGCTCGCGCAGGCGCTCGGCCAGCCATGCCCATTGCGCCTCGCCCAGCACCGTTTTGGCCGGATCCTCGTCGGCGACGTAGCGCTCCTTGCTGGGCGCGTTGCGCTTGTCGGTGGCCTTCAACGCCGAGCGAAACCAGCGCGTGTCGAGCAGTATAACCTGCACCCGCTGGCCCTCGGGCCCGAAGGTCTCGGAATGGTAAAGTCCCTCGCGACCCTGGCGCGGATCGTTGGGCGGTACATTCCAGAACTTGAGAAATTCCGCCTTGGCCTCGGCCTTGAACGGCGTCTCGACACCGCCGTCGTTGAGCCCCATGTCGTGGTCGTCCCAGATCGCCATGTGGCGGGCCGCCCGGCGCAGGCGCATGAAGGGCTCGATCGTCGCGGCCTTCTCGTAGGCGGCCTTGAGCGGCGCCAGCTCGGCGTCGCGGCTGTCGCCATAGACGTTGTCGCCGGCGAAAATATAGAGATCGGGCCGGTAGTGCAGCACCGCCTCCCAGATCGGCTGCGGGAAATCCTGGTGGGCGCAGGAGCCGAACGCGATGCGCGAGAAGGGACGCTGCTGCGCCGACGCGGAGCCGGACGCGGCGGCCGTCAGACCGGCGCCGAGTGCGGCGAGCGTTGTGCGGCGCGAGAGGCCGGGGCGGCGTTCCGACATGGGATGGTCCGTGGATGGTGGATCGGGAGGGAAGCCTACGCGGTTGGCGTGATGGTTTGAAGGATGTCGCGCGCGAAAGGCGGAATGGCGGGGCAGTTCCACGCGGAGCGTTCAGTGCGTCGCGGGCGGTTCGAGTCGACGACCGACCGGGCGGTGCGCGGGTGCCCGACGTCCGGGTCGACAAGACGTCCATGGCGGCCAGGCCTCATCTCGTGATCGGGTTGTTAAAAGATCGCGATATGCACAGAAATGTGTCTCAACCTGCTTGCTCTTTCTGTCCCCTGCGATGCGGTCGGCCCATGATCGCGGCATGGCGCCAGGTCGGTCGTCCGCGCGCGCGCCACTTCGATTGGAGGAGGGTGTCATGGCGATTCGAATCACGAACCCCGGTCGGCCGCCGTCGGCACCGAGACCATCCGTCGACGCGTCGGCGGTCGCGCCGCGCCTCGGCATGGTGATGCGCTTCGCCCGGGCGCCGAGGGCACCGGCGTTCGCCAGCTTGAGTCGGTCGGTTTTCGCGTCGCCTCGTCGACGGATTTCGCCGCCGCCGCGGCCGTGCCGAACGACTTCGGCGGCGCCGACGTGCAGTATTTCGAACGCTTCGGCATTGCCATCGTGCGCCAGGACAGCCAGCGGCTCGCGCCGACCCTGATGAAGGCGATGGAGCAGAAGGTCGTCGGCAGCGCACGCGCCGAGCGCACTTACCGGGCGCTTGGCGCGGCGAGCGCCCGGGCGGACGACGGCGACCATCGCCCAACCGGCAGCCACGATCCGGATGAAGGCTATCTGCATGGCTATCGCGACGGCGTGAACCAGCTGATCGGCCGGTTGCTTGCGGACAAAGTCGTGGAAGGCGTCCAGATCGCCGCGCGCTTCGACGAGAAGAGCGTCGCCTGGGGTTTGGAGGCGATCGGGATACAACGCACCGGCCTGTCGGGTGCCGGCATCAAGGTCGCGGTGCTGGATACCGGCTTCGACGACAAACACCCCGACTTCCGCGGGCGGACCATCGTCCTGAAGCTGTTCGCCAGCCGTAGCTCGCCCGACGACGTGCACGGGCACGGCACGCATTGTATTGGCACCGCCTGCGGCCCCATGCGGCCGACCACGGGACCGCGCTACGGGGTCGCCTACGCGGCGGAGATCTATGCCGGAAAAGTTCTGGGCGACGACGGATTCGGCACCGACCGGTCCATCATCGCGGGCATGGACTGGGCGCTGGAGCAGGGCTGCCAGATTATTTCTATGTCGCTGGGCGCGGCGACCAGCGTTGGCGATCAACCCAACGACGACTACGAGCAGATCGGCCAGGTGTGTCTGGACGGCGGCTCGCTGGTGGTCGCCGCGGCGGGCAACGAGAGCGAGCGGCCGACCCGGATCGCGCCGGTCGGTTCGCCGGCCAACGCCTCCACGATCATGGCCGTGGCCGCCGTGGGCCGGAACTTCCGGCCGGCCTCGTTCTCCTGTGGGGGGCTCAATCCGGGACAGGACGTCGACATCGCGGCGCCGGGCGTCGAAATCCTTTCATCCCTGCCCGGCGGCTTGTATGATCGCTGGGGCGGAACCAGCATGGCGACGCCGCACGTGGCCGGGGTGGCCGCTCTGATTGCCCAGTCCGATCCGAAGTTTCGCGGCTGGGCGTTGTGGGCGCGACTGCTTCAGCTGACGCGCCCGCTAACCGCCCGGACTCGGGACGTGGGCAGGGGGCTGCTGCAAGCACCGCCGAAATGAGGTGACATGGTCGCCACCCAAGCAGGTACCGGACTCGACACGACCGACATGGTCGAGGTCACGATCCGGCTCGACAGAAGTCAATCCGGACGGATGGGCGAGATCGTCCACGCCCTCGAAGCGCTCGGTCTGTGCCAGACGGTCCGCCACGACCGCTTCGCGATCGTCAACGGAAGCGTCGGCGCCGACCGGCTCGACGCGTTGCGCGGCGTCGCGGGCGTCGCGTCGGTGCGCGAGGACCAGACCTATCGGACGCAGGCATCCTGACGTCACCGGGCCTTGCCACAATGCCGGATCGACGCCCGACTGTGTCGGTCGTCGCGCCTATTTTAACCGGATGAAATCCCGGCTGGACGATGCGGGTCGGACGGACGAATTTTACCCGGATAGAATTCCGTCGCCTCGGCCCGCCCTCAAACCACCCGCACCACCGCGTGCCGCTTGCGGCCGGCGCCGAGCTTGATGCGGCCGTCGGGCCCGGCGTCGGCGGCGGTGACCGCCTGGCCCTCGCCGATCGGCCTGTCGTTGAGGCGGGCGCCGCCGCCCTTGATCAGCCGGCGGGCTTCGCCCTTGCTGTCGGCCAGACCGGCCTCGACCAGCAGGTCGGCCGCCGCGACGCCGGCGTCGAGCCGGGCGCGGGGGACGTCGATGGTCGGCAGGTTGTCGGCCAGCGCGCCTTCCTCGAAGGTCTTGCGGGCGGTCTCGGCGGCCTCGAGGGCTGCCGGCTCGCCGCGGCACAGTTTCGTCGCCTCGAAGGCGAGCACCTTCTTGGCCTCGTTGATCTCGGCGCCACCGAGCGCCTCCAGGCGGGCGATCTCGTCGAGCGGCAGGTCGGTGAACAGGCGCAGGAAGCGGCCGACGTCGGCGTCCTCGGTGTTGCGCCAGTACTGGTAATAATCGAACCCGGAGAGGTGCTTGGGGCTGAGCCAGACCGCGCCGGCCGCCGATTTGCCCATTTTCGCGCCCGATGCGGTGGTGATCAGCGGCGTGGTCAGGCCGTGCAGGGCGAAATCGCCGACCCGACGACCGAGATCGACGCCCATCACGATGTTGCCCCACTGGTCCGAGCCGCCCATCTGCAGATTGCAGCCATGGCGGCGGGCCAGCTCCACGAAGTCGTAGGACTGCAGCACCATGTAGTTGAATTCGAGGAAGCTCAGGGGCTGGTCGCGCTCGAGCCGCAGTTTGACGGAGTCCATGGTCAGCATGCGGTTGACCGAGAAATGGCGGCCGACGTCGCGCAGCAGCGGGATGTACTGCAATTTGTCGAGCCATTCGGCGTTGTCGACCATCACGGCGGGGCGGTTGCCCGCGCCGGGGGCCGCCTCGAAGCTCAAAAATCCCTCGAAACTGCGTTTGATCGCCTGTTTGTTGGTCTCGATGTCGGCTTCGGACAGGATCTTGCGGGTATCGTCCTTGCCGGAGGGGTCGCCGACCTTGGTCGTGCCGCCGCCCATCAGGGCGATCGCGGTCTGGCCGGTTTTCTGCAGCCAGCGCAGCATCATGATCGAGACCAGATGCCCGACATGCAGCGAGTCGGCGGTCAGGTCGTAGCCGACATAGGCCACGACCTTGCCCTCGGCGGCGAGCACGTCGAGGCCTTCGGGGTCGGTGCACTGGTGGATGAAGCCGCGTTGCTCGTACACGCGCATCAGGTCGGATTTGAAATTCGGCATGGAACCGGCCACTCGAAACGAGGTAAAATCGCGGCCGATCAATCACTTGGCCGCCGATTCCGGCGCCTCTAGCACGCCCGGAGCGGCCCGACAACGCGGGGTGGTCGGAGCGGGGAGGGATCGTTGAAGGCGCTGGGACTGATGAGCGGTACGTCGCTCGACGGCATCGACTGCGCCATCCTCGATACCGACGGGGAGGCCATCCACGCGTTTGGGCCGACGGCGACCTACCCGTACGACGAGACCGTGCGGCACCGGGTTCGCGGCGTATTCGGCGCAACCGAACGGTCCACCGACACCGACGCCGCCGAAGCCGCCGTTACCGATGCCCATGTCGATGCCATCGGCCGGTTCGTGTCCGATCACGCGGTGGACCTCGCCCGGATCGACGCGATCGGTTTCCACGGCCAGACCATCACGCACCAGCCCGATCGCCGGTTCACGTGGCAACTCGGCGCCGCGCAACGGCTCGCCGACGCCATCGGCCGCCCGGTTGTCGCCGATTTCCGCCTGGCCGATGTCGCCGCTGGCGGCCAGGGCGCGCCGCTCGTGCCGGTCTTCCACCGTGCCCTTTGCGCGACCCTGCCGAAGCCGCTCGCGGTGCTGAACATCGGTGGCGTCGCCAACGTCACCTGGATAGGCGAAGGCGGTACGCTTGTCGGGTTCGACACCGGTCCCGGCAACGCCCCCCTCGACGACTGGGTCCATCGCCATACGGGCGAGCGTTACGATACCGATGGCCGGCTGGCGCTGGCGGGCGTGCCCTCGCGCGCCTTCCGCGACGAATTCCTGCGGGAACCATACTTCGTGAAGGCAGCGCCCAAGTCGCTCGACCGCAACGCGTTCGATCTCGCGCTGTCGGACAATTTTTCGCTCGCCGATGGCGCCGCCACGCTCGCCCACTGCGTCGCCGATGCCGTCGCGGCAGCCCGCGTCCATTTCCCGGCGCGGGCGGAGTCCTGGATCGTCTGCGGCGGCGGCGCCCGCAACCCCGCCATCATGGCGGCCCTCCGTGCCGCGCTCGACACACCGGTCCGGTCCGCCGACGAGCTGGGCTGGAACGGCGACGCCATCGAGGCGCAGGCCTTCGCGTTTCTGGCGGTCCGCCATCTGTTGGGCCTGCCCATCACATGGCCCGGCACGACCGGCGCGCCGCGAGCGATGGGGGGCGGCAAGCTCTATCGGCCGGCGGGTGGTCAGTAGCCGCGCGCCGGCCAGTCCTGTAATACCAAGTCGCCTAAAGATTGACACACGCCCAGTCTCGCGTGGCGATCGACCGGATCCTGTCTGGATCGCCGACCAGGAAGCGCCACGCGTCGACGCATGCCCCGACGATGGCGTCGTAGCCATCCCACACGAGGTGGCTCA
>CAMDVZ010000305.1 GCA_945878895.1 Caenispirillum bisanense
CCATCCCCTGCCATCAAGGCGCGCAAACGCCCCTGAGGCGGCAGGAGTGTCCGGGGAAGATCGTCGGCTGTGTTGATGGTCTTGCGCGAGAGAGCCTCGCTGGACCGGCCGCAACGGCCCTTCCTTCTCCCCGCCTTCGCGGGGAGAAGGAAAACCTCTGTGGCAGAGCGCGTTCTTGTCGTCGAAACGCGTCGTCGCCGGCCTCCGGATGACCTCCCAACGCGAAGATCCGAAGGTCGTCGACGCGTTTCCCCGGACACTCCTGCCCCGAGGGCCGCTTGCGGCCCTCGGGGCGAGGGAAGGTATGAGGGTGTGGTGGTTGGAGTCGCGGTGGCGCGAGCCCGGCCGGCCCGAAGGCGTTGCTGTTCTCAGTTGACCGTCAGGCCGTACAGCTCCGCCACGTTGTCGTGCAGGATGCGTTCGCGCATGGCGGGCGACAGGTGGCCGGCCTGTTCGGCGATCACCTTCTGGCTGTCGGGCCACGTCGAGTCGCTGTGCGGGAAGTCGCTCGCCCACATCAGTCGCTCGTGGTTGATCTTGTCGGCGAACTGGAACGCGGTCCAGTCGTCCTGGAACGTCAGGTAGATGTTCTGGCTGAAATACTCGCTGGGCAGACGGGAGAGCTCCTTGCCCTTCATCCAGTGGCGGTGGCGCTTGTAGGCGTGGTCCATGCGGTACATGTAGTGCGGCGCCCAGCCGGCGTCCGCTTCCACGCACACCACCTTCAGCTTCGGATGCCGTTCGAACACGCCGCCGTAGATCAGCATGCCCAGGATGTCCTGGTTGCCGCGGATGATCGACAGGAACGAGTTGATCTTGGGCCCGCGGATTTTCCCGATTCCATCGCTCTTGGACGTCAGGATGTGGAACGACAGCGGCAGGCCGAGGTCGACGGCGGCTTCCCAGAACGGATCGTAGACGCGGCTGTCGTAGTCCTCGACGCCGGGCGTGCCCGGCAGCATGACGCCCTTGAAGCCCATGTCCTTGATGCGGCGGATATCGGCGATGCCCTCCTCGACGGTGCGCATGGCGGTCTGGCCGAGCCCGAACACCCGGTCCGGCGAGTCCGAGCAGAAGCCCTGGAGCCAGCGATTGTAGGCGTCCATGCAGGCGCGCTTGTAGTCCATGTCGGGGTGGTTGCAGAGCATCATGCCGACCGAGGGGTAGATCATCTCGGCGGCGACGCCGTCGCGATCCTGGTCGGCCTGGCGCGCCTTCGAGTCCCACGCGCCGCGATGGAGGTTGTCCCAGGTGGCGCCCTTGGAGCTCAGCTGGTCGGGCGGAACGCCGGCGCCGGCGGCGAGCGAGATCGGCATCGGCGAGCCCATGCCGTGGATCACCACCACGTCGCCGAGGTCGGTGCCGCGCGCGAGATAAGGCGCGCGGTCGCGGAACTTCGGATCGATGTGGTCGATATAGCAGTTGGGCGGTTCGACGATGTGCGAGTCGGACGAAATGGGACGCTTGGCCATGGGTTTCCTCGTCGTGTTCGTTGACCCCAGCTTCCGCCGACGGCGCGCGCAAGTAAAGGGGTGACGGGCGAGCCTGCCATGCGCCGATGGCTGGCGGGGGAGTCTCGACGATGGCGCCCGAACGACGGCGCGACCGCGCTGGACAAGCCCCGGATCGTTACCTATAAACCGCCCCCATCAAGTGGCCGGTTCGTTCCGGCCGCCCCGGTTCGGCGGCATGGTTTCCATGCGCCGTCGATGGGCCCAGGTAGCTCAGTTGGTAGAGCATGCGATTGAAAATCGCAGTGTCGGTGGTTCGACTCCGCCCCTGGGCACCATTCCTCCTCGAATTCCGTACGTTGGCAACCGGACGACGGTGAACGCGGCCCGGGCAGCGTCGGCGACCCGTCGTGAAACACGGGCGTCCCGGAATGCGAAGCTCTGTATTTCCATCGGCTGATGCTGTATAGAGCGTCAATTGATGGTGAGGCTGAAGATGCCCTTGTCAAAAGCCGCCGCGGCCGCTCCCCGCCGCGGAGTTCCGATGTCGATCCAGACGTTCGCGGCCGAGAGCGATCGCGAGCGACTTACGCCGACCGCGATTCGCGCCATGAAGCGGGTGGCGGATCGTTGGAACCTGAAAGGACATGAAGCCGCGGCGCTTCTCGGCGTTTCGCCCAGCACCTGGGATCGAATGAATGCAGGGAAATGGGACGGCTCGCTGTCCCAGGATCAGCTCACGCGCGTGTCGGCCATCGTCGGCGTGTTCAAGGGGCTTCATCTGCTGTTCGCCGACGGCATGGCCAACCGATGGGTGCGCCTGCGCAACAAGGGGCCGCTGTTCGAGAACCTGTCGCCGGTCGAGGCGATGATCGAGGGCGGAATACCCGTGCTGCTCGACGTGCGGCGCCATGTCGACGCGCTCCGGGGCGGACTATAGACCGGTGGAGATCGCTTCGCTCGTCGTGCGTATCGCGCGGGAACGGACGGTGCGCCTCGTGGCGAGCGCGAGACTGCGCGATCCGGTGCTGCGCGAACTGGTCGCGGCGGACGACCTAGAGGCGCTCGCGGAAATCGAGGGAGCCACCAGCGGCCGATTGTGGACGCAGGCGTCCGGCGCCGATCGTCTGGATCGTCGCGAGCTCGTGTTTGGCATTCCCCACGCGTCGCTCGTCAACGCCTCGTTCTCCTATTGGCTGCCGCGGAGCTGGAACCGTTTCAACGGCCCCGGCCGGGGTGCGTGGTACGCCGCCTTCGCGGTCGAGGCCTGCATCGCCGAGGTAACGTTTCACATGGAGCGCGAACTCGCCAACGTCGGAGATTTCAACGCCACGGTCGAGTATGGGGAGATGTTCGCGGGTTTCGTCGGCGACTTCGTCGACGTCCGCAGCGTTGACCCGCGGCCGGACTATCTGGATCCCGATCCCGCGAGGAGCTACCCCGCCGGCAACATGCTCGCCGACGCCGTGCGGACGGCGGGCCATGGTGGCATCGTATACTCGTCGGTTCGGGCACCCGGTGGAACCTGTCTCGTGGCCCTTGTTCTGCATGCCGTGCAAGCAGTGGCGCAGGGCAGGGTGATCCGCCTGTCGTGGCGAGGAACCCCCGGTCCGGAGGTCGAGGCCGTCGCCGCATGAACGGACCGTCGTGCCCGGAGCCATGCCGGAATTTCCAGGCGGAACCGGCCTGAATCGGGTCCGCTACGGCGCTGGCGTCCGTGTTGCTATGATGGCCCGCGCCGCCGTTTCGTCGCGGCCCCCGGAGGAAACACATGGTCGCCAAGCCGCTGGTCGCGCAACGGGCCGATCCCGAAACGGTCGCCGACCCCGACGTCATCGTGATCGGCGCCGGCATTTCCGGCATGTACCAGCTCTACCGCCTGCGCGAGCTCGGCATGCGGGTGCTGGTGCTGGAGGCCGGTTCCGATATCGGCGGCACCTGGTACTGGAACCGGTATCCGGGCGCCCGTTTCGATTCGGAAAGCTGGTCCTACGGCTATTCCTTCTCGAAGGAATTGCTGCAGGAGTGGGACTGGCCGGAGCATTTCTCGGCCCAGCCCGACACGTTGCGCTATCTGGAGTACGTCGCCGACAAGTTCGACCTGCGCAAGCACATGCGGTTTCACAGCCGGGTCGTGGCGGCGCGGTTCGACGACGAGGCCTCGATCTGGACCGTCGAACTGGAAAGCGGCGAACGGTTCGCCGCACCGCTGCTGATCACGGCACTCGGTCCGCTGTCGGCCCACACGCTGCCCAACATTCCCGGCCGCGACAGCTTCGCGGGACCGGCCTGGCACACCGCGCGCTGGCCGCATGGCGGCGTCGACCTGAAGGGCAAGCGGGTCGGAATCATCGGTACCGGCGCCACCGCCATCCAGACCATCCAGACCATCGCGAAGGACGTTGGCCACCTGACCGTGTTCCAGCGCACGCCGAACTGGGCCGCTCCGCTGCACAACCGCAAGATCACCGACGAGGAGCAGACGCGGATCAAGGCCAGCTACGACGAGATTTTCGAGCGTTGCCGCCAGACCAGCACCTGCTTCATCCACGCCACCGATTCGCGCAAGGCGCTGGAGGTGTCGGCGGAGGAACGCGAGGCGTTCTGGGAGAAGCTCTATTCGGAGCCGGGCTTCGGCATCTGGGTCGGCAATTTCCAGGACGTGCTGACCGACCCGCGGGCGAACGATCTCGCCAGCGCCTTCATGGCGAAAAAGATCCGCCAGCGCGTGAAAGACCCCGAGGTCGCCGACAGGCTGATCCCGAAAAACCACGGCTTCGGCACCCGCCGCCTGCCGCTCGAGACCAACTACTTCGAGGTCTACAACCAGGACAATGTCCGCCTGGTCGATCTCAACGAGACGCCGATCGAGGCGATCACGCCACGCGGTATCCGGACCAGCGCCGAGGCGCACGAGTTCGACATCCTGATCTACGCCACCGGATTCGACGGCGTCACCGGCCCCTACGATCGCATCGACATCCGGGGACCCGGCGGCCGGCGGCTGAAAGACGACTGGACCGGTACGCCGCGCACCTTGCTGGGCGTCCAGGCCGAGGGCTTTCCCAACATGCTGATGGTACTGGGACCGCACACCGCGCGCGGCAACATCCCGCGCAACATCGAGGAAGTCGTCGACTGGGTCACGGGCCTCGTGAAGCACATGCGCGAGCACGGCCTGAAACGGGTGGAGCCGAGACCCGAGGCGGTCGCGGACTGGGCCGGTCACGTCGGGAAAGCGGTGGAGGGCCTGCTGTTCGCCGGGGTGAATTCCTGGCAGACCGGCATCAACCGCAACGTCGAGGGCAGGGACGTGCTGCGCGTGCTCGGCTACTACGGCGGCGCGGTCGAGTATCGCCGCATCACCGGCGAGGTCGCGGCCGGCGGCTACCGCGAGTTCCGGTTCGACTGACTGGTCGTTGGCGGCCGCGATCCGTGGCAGGATCGCCGGGCAGACATCAACGGGGATCCAGAATGCCACGCATGACCGGCGGAGACGCCATCGTCGATTCGCTCCTTCGCCACGGCATCGACACCATCTATGGCCTGCCGGGCGTGCAGATGTACGGCCTGTTCGACGCCTTCGCGCGCAACGCCAACCGGCTGCGCGTGATCAACGCCCGGCACGAACAGACCACCGCCTACATGGCGCTCGGCTCGGCGCTGTCGACCGGCAAGCCCTCGGCCTTCACCGTCGTGCCCGGCCCCGGCGTCATGAACACGATGGGCGCGCTCACCACGGCGTGGGGCGTCAACGCGCCCGTCATGTGCATCACCGGCCAGGTGCCCAGCGCCATGATCGGCCGTGGACGCGGCCAGCTGCACGAGATGCCCGACCAGCTGGCGACGCTGAAGACGTTGCTGAAGTTCGCCGAACGCATCGAACATCCGACCGAAGCGCCGCAGGTCATGGCGCGCGCCTTCCAGGCGATGCTGTCGGGGCGGCCGGGTCCGGTCGCCGTCGAGGTGCCGTGGGACATGTTCCCCGCCACCGCCGACGTGACGCCGGTCGAGCCGCTCGGCAAGCGCGCCAATCCGCTGCCCGACCCCGACAAGATCGCCGCACTGGCGAAGCTGGTCGATGGCGCCCGGGCGCCGATGATCTGGGTGGGGGGCGGTGCCGCCCACGCCAGCGCGGAAATCCTGGCGCTGGCCGAGAAGATCGGCGCTCCGGTGGTGTCGTTCCGTACCGGCAAGGGCGTGGTCGATTCCCGCCATCCGCTGTCGCTCAACACGGTGAGCGGCTTCCACCTGTGGGACAAAACCGACCTGCTGATCGGCATCGGCACCCGCCTCGACGTGCCGATCGCGCGCTGGGCGCCGGCGCCCGCCGGCCTGAAGGTCGCGCGCATCGACATCGATCCGGCCGAGCACCGCAGGCTGCCCGTCGACGTGGCGATCGTCGCCGATTCGGCCGATGGCGCCGCGGCGCTGGCCGCCCTGGTGGCCCGTCGCGACGATCCGGCGCGACGCGACGCGGTGACCGGCGCGAAGGCCGCCGCGCTGGCGCAGATCCAGAAGGCGCAGCCGCAA
>CAMDVZ010000306.1 GCA_945878895.1 Caenispirillum bisanense
GACGGGCTCTTACTGGAGCACGATCTCGACGCGACGATTCTGCGGCTCCTTGACGTTGTCGCCGGTCTGCACCAGCAACGCGGTCTCGCCACGGCCGGTGACGGCGATCGCGGCGGCGGCGACGCCCTCGCGGACCAGCGCGTCCTTGACGGCGGCGGCGCGGCGCAGCGACAGCGCCATGTTGTAGGCGGCCGAGCCCGACGTGTCGGTGTGACCGGTCACGCCGATGCGGGTGGCGCCGGCGCTGCCGGTGCACCGGGCGACGAAAGCGACCAGCGCCTCGCCCGAGAGCTGCTGCTTGCGGCCTTCGGCGGTGCAGGCATCCGAGCTCATGCCCGCGACGCCACCGGCCTTCACGCCAGCGGCAGCCTGCTTGATCGTGGCGGCGGCCTGCGTGGTGATGTTCGACCGGTCGAAGTCGAAGAACACCATGTAGGACTTCGGCGCGACGGTTGGATTCGTGGCAGCACCGGTAGCCATCGGCGCGTCGTCGCAAGCGGCGACAAAACCCAGAGCCGCGACGGCGGCGACGAGCTTCTTCATAGTATAGCCCCCAAAAAAGAAAAACAGAGTGATCACGAACATACGATGTCTACCACGCGGGATGGTTTGTTTCCAATACCCGAATCGGAGGGGGTTCGGCGAATTTCGTCGCGGTGTGCCAATTTCGCACCCGGTCGGGCTCCCGGACGACCCGCCACGGTCAAACCCTGCCGCTTCCGGCGCGAACACCGCCCGCCGGGACGGTCCGGAGTCTCACCGGCACCGGCGTTGGGGCCAGCGGATCGGCGCACCGTCGGGATGACATTTGTCTTCGTGGGTTCGACCGTGCGCCAGGCATTTGCACCCAAAGTTGGCGCCGGTGGTCCGGAGTCTCCAAGTCGCCTCCGGCGACCTGGCGCAGTCGAGACCCGGGCAGGCGAGGCAAGGCCACGACCGACGCCACGGTGTTCTCGGCGCCGACGCGCGCCCTCGCCGCCGGCTCAGATGAAATCGGACCCGATCCACGTGAAGCCGACCGTCATCGTGATCGTCGTGCCGTCGCTGAGGTTGGCGATGTTGCCGCCGCCAGCCGTGCCGGTGAAGACGATGCCCGAGAGCAGATCGACCTTGTCGCCGTCGGCGCGGCTGAAGTCGGTGACGATATCGCTGCCTTCGCCGATGTCGTGGTTGAAGGCATCGGCCCCGGCGCCGCCGGTCAGCGTGTCGGCGCCGCCGCGGCCCTGGATGACGTCGCCGCCGGCACCGCCCGAGACGACGTTGACGCCGCCGTCGCCGAACAGCTGGTCTCCGGCCGAACCGCCGGTCACGTTTTCCATGGAATTGTAGAGGTCGCGCAAAGTGCCGTTCACGTTGGCGAAGAAGGACGCCAGGTCGGCGAACACCGCCGTCGTCTCGGCGGCGTAGCTGACCGAGTCGAAGCCGTTGCCACCCAGCAGCTGGTTGGTCCCGCCGACGCCGACCGTGCCGCCGAACAACACGTCGTCGCCGTCCTGGCCCAGCAACACGTCGTTGCCGGCACCACCGGTCAGGACGTTGGCGAGGCCATCGCCTTGCAGTTCGTCGCTACCCGAGCCGCCGACCAGATTCTCGATCGAACTGAACTGGTCGCGCAGGACGCCGCCGACGATGGCGAAGAACTGAGCGACGCTGGAGGAGACGTTGGCGGTCTCGGCGGAATAGTCGGCGGTGTCGTTGCCGGCGCCGCCGAACAGCTGGTTGAAGGTGCCGCCCGGCGTCGTGCCGCCGATCAGGATATCGTCGGCGCCACCGCCGAACAGCAGGTCGAAGCCGGCCGCGCCGTTCAGCGTGTTGACGTTGCCGTCGCCTTCCAGCAGGTCGTTGCCCGAGGCCCCGATCAGGTTCTCGATGCCGTTGTAGGTGTCCTTGACGACCCCGTTTACCATGCCGAACTGGCCCGCGAGGGTCGCGAAGATGTCGCCGGCGGTGTTGAAATAGTCGACGGTGTCGATGCCGTTGCCGCCGAACAGCTGGTTGAAGGTGCCGACGGTCACCGCATCGGTCAGCACGTCGTTGCCCTCGCCGCCGAACAGCATGTCGAAGCCGAGGTTGCCGACCAGCCAGTCGTTGCCGCCGCCCGCGTCGATGAAGTCGTCGCCTTCCTCGGCGTCGATGAAGTTGGCGCCGCCATCGCCGGTGAGGATATCGTTGGCACCCGATCCGAGAATGCTTTCGATGCCATCCAGCGTGTCGACCTCGCCGCCGACCACGGCCTGATGGATCGACAGGTTGACGATGACGGCGACCGGCGAGGAGCTGTAGTCGACAACGTCGTTGCCATCGCCGCCGAACAGGGCGTCGCTGCCGAGCCCGGGGTCGAGCTTGTCGTTGCCGGTTCCGCCATAAAGCGCGTCGCTGCCGGCCTCGCCCAGCAGGCTGTCGTTGCCGTCGTCGCCGTGGATGGAGTCGCTGTCGCCGCCACCGAGCATGATGTCGTTGCCGCCGCCGCCGCGCAGGACGTCGTCGCCGACATTGCCCAGCACGAAGTCGTCGCCGTCGCCGCCATACATGGCGTCGCTGCCGACCAGGTCGGTGAAGACGTCGTTGCCCGACCCGCCATACAAGGCGTCGTCGCCGAACTCGCCGGACAGGCTGTCGTTGCCGCTGCCGCCGAACGCGGTGTCGTCGCCGTCGCCGGTCTCGAGCACGTCGTTGCCGCCGCCGCCGGAAATCTGGTCGTCGCCGCCCGCGCCGATCAGCCTGTTGGCGAGATTGTCGCCGACGATCCGGTCGTCGCCGCCGCTGGCGATAATCGTCTCGAAGTCACTCACGCGGTCGAATCCGGCGACCCCCTTGTCGACGGTGCCGGCCAGCAGGTCGGCGAGGATGCCGTTCTCGATCGCCTCGTAGTCGACGACATCGTTGCCGGTACCGCCATCGACGGTGTAGCCGACACCTTGCGTCGGGAGGCCGAATTGCGGACCGCCGAAGACCACGAAAGTGCGGCCGTTGTTGGTGAATGTGTTGAGATCGGCGTTGGGCGCGCCGACCAGGATGTCGCCATAGCAATCACCGTTGACGTCGCCGGCCGCCGAGACCGATTGGCCGACGAGGTCGGAGAGGGTCACGCCGTGGAGATTGATGCCCTGGGTGGCGTCGAGCGCGCCGAGCGTGAGCACCGGCGCGAAACCGCCGCCGTGACCGTAAACAAGGAAGGCGCTGCCAACGGTGTTCGCGAATCCCGGCTGGTTGGCGGAGGATGCACCAACCAGGATGTCGTCGAAGCCATCGCCATTGACGTCGCCCGCACCCGACACCGACGCGCCGGCAACGTCGCCGGCGTTCAGTCCGTCGAGCCGGAAGCCGTCGACGCCGTCGAGATCGCGCACGTCGACGTTGGCGGCGAAACCGGCGGCGCGGCCGAACACGACCCAGGCCGCGCCGGCGTTGTCGCCGTTGACGTCGCCGGCGCCGCGCACCGAAGGCTGGGCGGTGACGATGTTGGCGACGCCGGCGGCCTCGAAGCCGGCGAGCCGGAAGCCGTTGGTCCCGTCGATCGTGGCGGTGTCCACGGACGCCGCGAAGCCGGTGGTCTTTCCGAACACGACATAGGCGGCATTCTCGCCGGCGGCGTTGACGATCACGTCGGCGATACCGTCGCCATTGACGTCGCCCGCCCCTGCCACGGCCCCACCGACCACCGCGAAGCTCACGGAGCTGTCGATGTGGAAGCCGTCGGCGCCGGTCAGCGCGGTCAGATCGAGCGGCGAGGCGAAGGCGGTGGTCCTGCCGAACACCACGAACGCCGAACCGCTCAACGCGGCACCGGAGTTCCGCAGCGACGCGCCGATCACGATGTCGTCGATTCCATCGCCGTTGACGTCGCCGGCGACGCTGCGCCCGACCTGATCGCCCGCGACGTTGGTACGCAACGCGAAGCCGTCGGCGGTCGTGAAGGAGGACAGCGAGAGATTGGCCGTGAATCCCGAAGCCTTGCCGAACAGGACGAAGGCGCTACCGCTATCGGCGCCGCCGACATCCGCGAAGGGCGCACCGACGATCAGATCGTCGAAGCCGTCGCCATTGACGTCGCCCGCACCCGAGACCTCGGCACCCAGCCCATCGCCGGCGAGGAGGCGAACCCGGACGCCTTGCCGAACACGACCCAGGCGGCGCCTGCATTGGCGCCATCGACGTCCGAAACAGCGGAACCGAGGATGAAATCGTCGAAGCCGTCGCCGTTGACGTCGCCGGCGTTGCGCACGCCGTTGCCGACGCCGTCGCCGTTCGCGGCGCCGACCACCTCGAAGGCCGTGCTGCCGTCGACGATCGTGGGCAGCCCCAGGGTGGTGCCGGTGCCGGCCAGATTGGCGAGCTGGAACACGTCGTTGCCCTGGCCGAGATCGATCAGGTCGACGACATACCGGCCCGAGCCGAGCGTGTTGTTGCCGGTGTCGAACACAACCCGGTCGACGCCGCCGCCGCCGATCACGTCGGTGTCTGCCACGTCGCCGAGCGTGAAGGTGTCGTCGCCGAGCCCGCCGAACAGACGATCGATGCCGGCGTCGCCGCGCAGAAGGTCGGCGCCGCCGCCGCCGAGCACCACGTCGTTCTCGTTACTGCCGAACAACACGTCGCCGTCGGCGCCGCCGGTCAGGTAATCGTTGCCGGCCCCGCCATAGCCCGAATCGGAACCGGCGCCGCCGAACAGCCGGTCGTCCTCGCTGTCGCCGAACAGTCTGTCGGTGTGACTGCCGCCATACAATCGGTCGGTGCCGATGCCGCCATACAGCACGTCGTTGTCGATACCGCCATAGAGCCGGTCCGTGCCGTCGTCGCCCGACAGCGTGTCGGAGGATCCGACCGCGCTGCCATCGGCCGGCACGTCGCCATACAGTGCGTCGTTGCCGAAGCCGCCGGCGCCGACATCGCCGCCCGAGCCACCGAACAGGAAATCGTCGTTGTCGTCGCCGAACAGCAAGTCGACGCCGGTACCGCCGAACAGCGAGTCGAGACGGGTGCCGCCATAGAGCGAGTCGTTGCCGCTGTCGCCGTGCAAGACGTCGTTCTCGCTGCCGCCGGACACCGAGTCGTTGCCGATGCCACCGAACAGTGAATCGTTGTTGGCGTCACCGCCGATGCTGTCGTTGCCGTCGCCGCCGTACACGGTGTCGTTTTCGCTGCCGCCGAACAGCGAGTCGTTGCCGTCGAGTCCGAACAGCGTGTCGGCGGCGGCCAGCCCATTGATCGTGTCGTTGCCGGTCCCCGTCGCGTTGGTCGTGGTGCCGCCATAGATCGTGTCGGCTCCGGCGGTGCCGTTGATGAGTTCGGCCGCGGTGTTGAGTCCGAAGGTGTTGGCCATGGGACGGGCTCCTGTCGAGGGGCGCCGCCGGGGCGCCGGACTTGTTGCGGGAGACGCTACGCGACCAGCGCGACCGGCGTCGGCCTTTAAATACTGAGTGATATCTCACTAAATAATTACACCCCGCGTGCCGCTTGGCAAGCCCCCTCTTCGCGCCGGTGGATGGACGCGCGGGACGGCCCGGCAGGCGTTCGCGGTGTCGCGCCGAGGTATCGATCTGGACCATGGAGCCCATCGACACGACCGTCGATCACGACGCCGTCGACCGGGCGCAGGATGGATCGAACCGCCCTGCCTTGCGAGAGAGGCCGATTGAATGTCGCGCGTCCCGTCTACGTCCCTCTTCCCCGCTTCTGTTCAGACCGGGCCTTGGGCATCTACACATCCCGGTAACCCAGGACGTGGCTGGACGTGGGTGTCGCGCCTTGGTTTTTCCGTTCCCCCCGAGCCGCTCGCGGCCCTGAGGCCGGGGGAAGCCCAAAGGGCGGAAGGGACATAGGCGCTAGGGCCTGTCCCTAATTATTCGATTCCCAAACGGCGTGCCAGGTGATTCATAGCGGGTTGGCCGAACGGGAGGGCTGACCAATGCGCCGACATGGCTTGAGCGACCACCAGTGGAAACGGATCGAAAACCTGCTGCCGGGGCGA
>CAMDVZ010000307.1 GCA_945878895.1 Caenispirillum bisanense
TCGGCGAGCGCGACGCCGACCTCGTCGGCGAGATCGGCGAGATCGATTTCGAGCAGTTTCGGGGTGGGCCGGCCGCGGGCGTAGTCGAGCGTGTCGGCGCACAACCGCACCGCGCGGTCGATCGAGCCCAGCATGATCGGCGCCACCTCGCGCACCCTGGGATCGTCGCTGCGCTCGAGCCGGTCCGATACCAGCTGCGCGGTCGCCAGCATGTTGCGCAGGTCGTGGTTGATCTTGCTCATCGCGGCGCCGAGTTCGGCCAGCCGGGTCTTCTGGCGCAGGGCAACGCGGAGTTCGCGCTGGAGGATGTCGAACTCCCGATCCACGATGCCGATCTCGTCGTCCCGACGCTCGACGGCATGCACCTGATCCTCGTCCTCGGGCGCGCGCCGGAACGCGGTCATCGCGCGCGACACGCGCTGCAGCGGTCGCACGATCAGCCAGCGCAGTCCGAGATAGAGCAACCCCGCGGTGAAGGCGACGATGGCAAGCGACAGCCAGAGAATGCGCCACGCGTAGCTGTACATCGCCTGGCGCATCGGCGCCTCGTCGACCAGGATGAAGACCCGCGAACCGGGCATGCGGGGCGACATGCCGCCGACGCGCAGCTCCCAGGGCCCGGTCCGCAGCAGCGCCGAGACCGCGTCGAGAACCAGTTCCGGCAGCATCGCCGCCTCCAGATCGACCGTCTCGCGCGGCTCCGGCGGCTTCATCGGAATCAGTTGCCGCTTGGGCTTGCCGGGCTCGATCAGGACCACGCCGTCGACCCGGGCATGGTCGAGCAGGACACGCGCGAGGTCCTCGTCGACCATGTTGTCGGGCGTGGCGTCGAGCGCCAGCGTCGCCAGCGCGCCGCTCTCGACGAGCTGCTGCAGATAGGCAAGCCGGAAGCGGGCGAGCGAGGGCAGGAAGATGGCGATCTCCGCCGTCATCACCGCCAGCACGACAAGGCCGAGAATGCGTGGCGACAGGCCAAACCAGAGACCGCGCCGCGGGCGCGACGTCGACGCGGGATCGGCGGATTGCTGAAGCGACATGCCCGCACCGTAGCGAAGCGGACGAAGGTCGGCCAGAGTAGGCCCTAGTCTCCGCCGGGGCCGGCGATCACGTTCACGAGTGGATGGACGGGCAAGCCGGCCTTGGTCAGGTCCATCGTCCGGCTGGTCGGCCAGACGACGTCGTGGCTATCGCCGAGATGGCCGAGAAAACGATCGAGCATGTGACGGCCCCAGTAGTGCATGGGCAGGACGATGCGCGGCTCTATCTGTTTCACGACATCGGCGATGAGACCCTGGCCCATCGTGTAGGCGCCGTCGATGGGCACCATCAGCACGTCGATGCGGCCGAGGTCCTCCAGCCGCGCCGGCGTCAGCTTGTGGTGGAGGTGACCGAGATGCGCCAGGCACAGATCGCCGATCTGGAAGGCGAAGATCGAGTTGCCGTTGAAGCGGGTGGCGCCGTCGTCGCGCGCGTTGGTCGGCACGTTCCAGACTTTCAGGTCCCGAAGCTCGATGTTGTGCACGCGATCGCCGGTCTCGGCGGCCCAGCCGCGCAGCACGTGCGTCACGCCGGGCTCGACGGTGTCGGTGTAGTGGGTGCCGTGGGCGTTGTTCATGGTGACGATGTCGGGCTTGAGCCCATAGCCGTTGAGGCCGTTGTAGTCGGTCACCACGCGCACGCCCTGCGGCGTCTCGATCAGGAAACTGGCGTGGCCCACGAACGTCAGCGTGGCGGCGCTGACGATCCGTTGCTGCGCCAGCGAGTCGGCCCGGGTCAGATGGATCGTCGGCGACCCGGCCGCGACGTTCTTCAGGCAGCGCGCCGCGGCGGGTTGACCGCATGCGAGCAACGCGACCGCGACCAACGTGGCCAGTCGGCGAAACCCGGTTAAGAGCGTGGAACGCGTCGGCATCGCTGGCCTCGACGGATCGGTTGCGACGGGGGAAGCGATTATGGCCCCCGCCGCCGCGCGGTCAATCGCCGGTCACGGCGCCGCCAGTCTGTCGAGCGTCGCGATCAGCGCTTCCGGATCGGGCCAGTTGGCGGGATCGACGTCGGTGAACGCGAACACGACGTCGCCCTTGCGGTCGATCACGTAGACCGCCGGAATCGGCAACCGCCAGCGCCGCTCCCCGTGCATCGCGGCGAGGTCGCGCTTGCGGTCGCGGTGCAGCTGGACGTGGTCGGGCGACAGTTCGTAGACGAGTCCGCAAAGCTCGGCGTAGGCGTTGGCCGGATCGATCAGGAGCGGGTACGTCAGCCCCCGTTCGGACGCCGAGTGACGTACAGCGTCGCCGACGTCGGGAACGATGCCGGCGACCGACGCGCCAAGCGCGCGAAGGGCTGGCGCGGAGCGGTCGAGCGCGGTCATGATCGGCGCGCAATACGGGCACCAGCCACCTCGGAAGAAGGCCAGTACAAGCGGCCCCCGGTCGAGCAACGCCCCCGACGACCAAGCCGTGCCGAATCCGTCGTACAAGCGGAAATCGGGCAGATGATCGCCGAAGCCGAGCGCCTCCTCGGCGATCCGCAACATGCGCAGTCTGGCCAGCTCGTCCTCCAACGCGTCGCGGGCAAAGTCGTCGATCTGTGCCATGTGCCGGTCGCGCAGGGTTTCCAGGGTCCGCTTCAAATCCACCGGCCGGTCCCCATCGCCGCTGACGGTTGCGTGACGAGCGGACTATCGGCGCGTCGCCCCGATCCGGGAAATACCGAGTGGCTCGCCCAACGATAGCCAAACGCTATGCTAGATTGGGGTATCGAGGGAGCAGGCCGGGTCGCACGGGGAGCCAGACCATGGAAATGCACCAGATCCGCTATTTCATCGCGGTCAGCGAGCTTCTGAACTTCACGCGCGCCGCGGAGCGCTGCAACGTGGCGCAACCGTCGCTGACGCGCGCCATCAAGGGCCTGGAGGACGAACTCGGCGGTCCGCTGTTCCGGCGCGAGCGCAACAACACCCATCTCACGGGCCTGGGCGAGATGATGCTGCCGCATCTGCGCCAGGTGATGGCGGAGACGGAAGGCGCGCGCGACCGCGCCAAAAGCTTCGCGCGCTCCGAGGACGTGCCGCTGCGCGTCGGCATGATGTGCACCATCGGCCCCCGCCGCCTGCTGCCATTCCTGCAGGACTTCCGCGCCCGCCACCCCGGCATCCAGCTGCTGGTCGAGGACGGCAACGCCGCCTCCATCCAGGATCGCCTGGCGCGCGGCGACTACGACGTGGCGATGTACGGACTGCCCGACCCGATCGACGACCGCTTCCTCGCCCGCCGCCTTTACCCGGAGCGCTTCGTGATCGGCGTCGCGCCCGGCCATCCCTTCGAGCGAACAAACGCCGTCACGATGCAGGCGCTCGACAAGCAGCCCTACGTCTGCCGCACCTAGTGCGAGTTCGACGACCATGTCTCGCGCCTCTTCGAGGAACGCGACATCGGCGTGTCGACGCAATTCCGCAGCGACCGCGACGACTGGGTGCAGGCGATGGCGATGGCCGGCGTCGGCTTCACCTACATCCCCGAATATGCCGTGACCATGCAGGGCCTGTGCGTGCGGCCGCTGATCGATCCGCCGATCGAGCGCACGGTCCAGATCGTGACGGTGCGCGGCCGGCCGCACGTGCCCGCGGTCGGCGCCTTCGTCAACGAGGCGCTGCGCTTTCCGTGGAACGGCACGCGGGCGTGGACAAAGGAAGCCCGCGAGGCGTGACCCTTTGCCTTCAGCGCCACGCTCGCGGGTAGCGGCCGCCGCGGAAATTGTTGACGAGCAGGCCGACGCCGAAAACGATCGCCAGGCCAATCAGGACCGGCGACCACAGGAAGCTCCAGCCCGCGCCCTCCATGAATACCACGATCGGATTGGCGCCCGCGGGCGAATGGATGGTCCGGGTCGCCATCATCGTCGCCAGGGACGTCGCGACAGCGGCGACCATCCAGGCGTCCCGCGGTCCGCCCAACGGCACGCCGTACCGCAGAAACGCGATTCCCACGGACGCCGCGATCAGGTGCCCGAGAAACAGGCTGCGCGGCTGCGCCATGTCGCCGTCGGACATGCCGAACACGATCACGCAGGAACCGCCGAGCGAAGCCAGCAGCACGGGATGGGCGGTGAGTCGAAGCGCGACGATACACGCGCCCAGCGCGAGGACGGCGCCTGTCCACGACAGCATGATCTTCGGAATGATCGTGACCTCCGCGCGTTCCGGACCCGCGGGAGTGGCGACGCCGGAATTCCTGCCGACCCTATCCGGCCCGACCACGCGGAGCCAGGGCCGCATCGAGTCATCCACGTGGCTCAGTGCGAGCCCTGTCCGGTGATCAGGCGGGCGCAGGACTGGAACGTGACGTAGGACCACGCCCAGTCCGACAGCACGCGCAACCGGCTGCGAAAGCCGATCAGGAAGAACACGTGCACGGCGCCCCAGAGCATCCAGGCGAGCATGCCCGACAACAGCCACCTGTCGCCGAACTTCGCGACGGCGGCCCCTCGGCCGATCGTCGCCATGGTGCCGAAGTTGCGATAGCGGAACGGCATCGCGGCCTGGCCGCGCGCGCGTCCACGGATCGTCGCGGCGACGTGGGCACCTTGTTGCTTGGCGACGGGCGCCAGGCCCGGCAGCGGCTTGCCGTCCGGCCCCGGCGCCATCGACGTGTCGCCGATGGCGAATATCTCGGGATGGCCGGGCACCGTCAGGTCGGGCAGGACCTGGACGCGGCCGACCCGGTCGGCGTCCGCCTTGATCCATTTGCCGGCCGGCGACGCAGCCACGCCCGCGCCCCAGACGATGGTCGCCGCGGCGATGCGTTCGTCGCCGACCTGGACGCCATCGACGTCGCAGGCCGAGACCGGCATGCCCAGACGAACCTCGACACCCAGCCGTTCGAGTGATTTACGGGCGGCTTCCGACAGCTTTGCGGGGAACGCCGCCAGCAACCGCGGTCCACCCTCTACAAGCACGATGCGCGCCGAGGTCGGGTCGATGCGCCGGAAGTCGCGCGCCAGGACCCGCTTGGCCAGCTCGGCGATGGCGCCGGCCATCTCCACGCCGGTCGGACCGCCGCCAATCACGACGAACGTCAGCAGCTTGCGGCGCGCCACGGGGTTGGGTTCGGTCTCGGCGCGTTCGAAGGCCGTCAGGATGCGGCGGCGGATTTCCGTGGCGTCGTCGATCTTCTTGAGGCCCGGCGCCACTTTTTCCCACTCGTCGCAGCCGAAATAGGAGTGACGCGCGCCGGTGGCCAGCACCAGGGTGTCGTAAGGGACGGGTTCTCCCGCCTCCAGCCTGACCTCGCGATGATGGCTATCGACGCCGGAGGCACGCGCCATCACGACGCGAACGTTCGGCGCGTGCGCGAACAGCGAGCGGATGGGCGCGGCGATCTGGGCCGGCGACAAACCAGCGGTCGCCACCTGGTAGAGCAGCGGCTGGAATAGATGGTAGTTGCGGCGATCGATCAGGGTCACGTCGACATCGGCGCCGACGAGGCCCTTCGCCGCGGCGACGCCGCCGAAGCCCGCACCGACGATCACGACGCGGGGACGCCGGCGAGTCTTCCCGGGCGTCGCCGCGGTGGACACGCTCTGCCGGGGGGTCTGGTCGAACATCGACGTTGCTCCGGAAAAATCCGATCAGCCGCGGCCGAACAGGCGGCCGGCGATCAGGTGGTCGATAGACAGCGTGCCGGGACCACGGGACATGATGAACCCCAGCAGCGACGCCCACATCAGGTGCTCGGCCCAGTTGGGACAGCCGCCAAGATAAGTGAATCTGCCTGACGGTTGGGCTGCGGCGGAGTGACTCGGGCGGACCGGCTTCCGTGACCCGGAGTACTACCTTAACAGCGAGGGCATGATCGACAGACAGGGCATCTCGCTTCGCTGGGCCGCTGATGGCTCGCGTCGCGACGAGCGGGGGCGGCGTTTGTTCGCGGCCAGCGAGGCGCGTGCGGCCGGGTGGGGAGGCCTTGCGGC
>CAMDVZ010000308.1 GCA_945878895.1 Caenispirillum bisanense
CTTCCTTCGCCGGTACCGGCTCCGGCGCCGGACGAACCGGGCAACCGCAAGGTCCGCGCCATCTGCTGCAACTCCCTCGTCGAGCCTAGTCCTTGGCCCGTTCCATGTATTCGCCGGACTCGGTGTTGACGACGATGCGGGTTCCGGCGGCCACGAAGGGCGGCACCATGACCTTCACGCCGTTCTCGAGCAGGGCGGGCTTGTACGACGAGGAGGCGGTCTGGCCCTTCACGACGGCGTCGGCCTCCACGATCGTCAAGGTGACCGATTTCGGGATCTGGATGCCGACCGGCGTCGATTCATGCATCGACACGGTGGTGTCCATGCCGTCCTGCAGGAAACGGGCGCGGTCGACGCCGATCTGCTCCGCCTGCATGGTGAACTGGTCGAAGCTTTCCTTGTTCATGAAGTGAAAGCCGTCGCCGTCCTTGTAGAGGAACTGGCAGTCGTGGTCGTCGATGCGGATCAGCTCGATCGTCTCGGCGCTGCGGAACCGCTCCTGGAGCTTGTTGCCTTCCTTCAGCGCGCGCGCCTCCAGGGCCACGAACGCACCACCCTTGCCGGGATTGATGTGGTCGACCTTGAGGGTGGCGTAGAGGCGGCCGTTGTATTCGACGACGTTGCCGACGCGGATGGTGTTGATCGGAACCTTCATGGGATCTTCCGACGCTCTTTCGCTGACGATGGTGAAAAACGATCCGGGGGCGGTGAGCCGCCCCCGGAAGCGCGTGCGTTCTATCAGAGCCGTCGGGACGCGGCAACGGCGCCCCGGTGTCGCGGGACGGCGCATCCGGCCTCCGGACGACAGTCGATCCTCAACCCCTTGATCGGGCTCGGTTCCAGGAGTGCTGGACCATGGTTTGTCCAGAAAATACCCACGCCTGCCTCGCCCGACCCGGACACCCCGGCAGGGCGAAATGGCTCCGGTGCCGCCGCACTATTCCAGCCGGCAGGCTTCGTCGAAGTCGAGGCGCGGGCTGCGGCCCATCACTTTGGATTCGTCGCCATGGCCGATGTTGCAGAGGAAGTTTGTCGTAAAGCGCCCGTCGGGGAAGAACGCCGCATCGACCTTGGCGGCGTCGAAACCGCTCATGGCGCCGATGTCGAGGCCGATGGCGCGCGCGGCGATCATCAGATAGGCGCCCTGGAGGGTGCCGTTGCGCACGGCGGTCGGCGCCGCGGAGGGCTGGCCCTTGAACCAGTTGATTGCATCCGGATTGTGCGGGAACGTCTTGGGCAGCAGTTCGTAGAACTCCTTGTCGTAGGCGACGATGGCGGTGACCGGCGCCGACATCGTCTTGGCGAGATTGCCTTCCGACAATGCCGGTTTCAGTTTTTCGCGTCCCGCCGCGGTGCGGACCCAGACGATCCGTGCCGGCTGGCAGTTGGCCGAGGTCGGTCCGCATTTCATGATGTCGTAGATGCGGTGCAGCTGATCGTCGGTGACCGGCTTGTCCAGCCATCCGTTCTGGGTGCGGGCGGTGCGGAACAGCAGGTCGAGAGCCTTGTCGTCGAGCATGTCGGAAACTCCGGGAAGGGACGCGTCGCGCCATCGGTTGCGCGGCGCCATCAATCGCCGGTCGGGCGCGCGAAGGGAAGCGCGGAATGGGAGCCGGCGTCGAACGCTGGCCAACCGGCCTGGCGGTTGGTTCGATCGGATCGGATCGGCCAACCACATGGGGGTTAGAATGGCTCGTCGAACGCCGAGCGGCGCTTTCCCGCCGGTTTGGGGGCCGGGACATGGCCCATCGCCAGCTGCGTCTTGCGCGGCAGGCGGGCGACGATGGTGGCATGCGCGCGGGTCAGGTATGCCTTGATCTCGGCCGCCGCCAGCACGGCCGGATCGGCGACCGCGACCCAGCGCGCCCGCGCCAGGTAGGGGCAGGGCCGGAAGCCCGGAGCGTCCTTGAGGGCCTCGTAGTGCGCGTCGTCGGCCTTGAACCAGAGCTCGCGCGATCCTCCGCGCGGCGGTTGCATGACGAACATCTTGCCGCCGACCTTGTGCACGACGACGCCCTCCCACTGCTCCACGCGGGTGGCGTGCGGCAGGCCGGCGCAGAAACGGTCGATGGCGGCGGGCGTCATGGCCGCGACCATAATGGGCGCGCACGCCGGTTCCAACCGGAACGCGCGCGTGATTAGATCGGCCGATGATCCGAACCTCTTCCCACCAGCCGTGGCGACCCGATCGCCTCGGCGCCCGGCTGCCGAACCTGCTGACGCGCGGACGGATCGTGGCGGCGTTGCGGACGTGGTTCGCGATCGAGGGCTTCGTCGAGGTCGAGACGCCGGCCCTGCAGGTGTCGCCGGGCAACGAGGTGCATCTGCGCGCCTTCGCCACCGATCTGGTCGCGCCCGACGATTCCACGCGCCGACTCTGGCTGCACACCTCGCCCGAGTTCGCGATGAAGAAGCTGCTGGCCGGTGGCGTGCCGGCCCTGTTCCAGTTCGCGCGCGCCTTTCGCAACGGCGAGCGATCGGACCTGCACCACCCCGAATTCACCATGCTCGAATGGTACCGCGCCGGCGCGACCTACGAGACGCTGATGGCGGACTGCGAGTCGCTGGTTCGCGCCGCGCTCGCCGCGGCCGGCCGGCCCCGGCTGTCGTGGCGCGGGGCCGAGGCGGATGTCTCGCGTCCGTTCGAGCGTCTGGCGGTCGCCGACGCGTTTCGCCGTCACGCCTCGATCGATCTGCTGGCCACCGCGCCCGATCCGAGACGTCCGGATCGCGACATGCTGGCCGCCGCCGCGGGCCGGGCCGGCCTGACGGCGCGCGCGACCGACAGCTGGGAGGACATCTTTTTCCGCGTCATGCTGGAACGGATCGAGCCCAAACTCGGATTCGGGCGGCCGACCATCCTGCATGACTACCCGGTGTCGATGGCGGCACTCTCCCGACCCAAGGCGTCCGATCCGCGTCTGGCCGAACGGTTCGAGCTCTATGTCTGCGGCGTCGAACTCGCCAACGCGTTCGGCGAACTGACCGACGCGGCCACGCAACGTGCCCGGTTCGAGGCCGACATGGAGATCCGCGAGGCGCTCTACGGCGAACGCTTTCCGATCGACGAGGATTTTCTGGCAGCACTCGCGCATGGCCTGCCAGAATGCGCCGGCATCGCGCTGGGCCTCGACCGCCTCGCCATGCTGTGCGTCGGCGCGCCTAGGATCGAGGACGTGCTGTGGCTACCGGTATCGGAGTGACGCCGCCGGGTTCGCCCTCCACGAACATGTCGCAGTAGCGGTTGTGACCGAGCGGCCGGCCGCCGGGTAGCCCGGTGTCGGTTGCGACCACCCCGCGGCCGATTCGCTCCGCGCCGAGGCTCGCCAGCCGCACGTTCGCGGTCGCGACACCGACCGCCTTCAGCGCGTCGCGCAACGAACGGGCCCGCCGCATGCCGAGGCCGTGGTTGAATTCCGGGCTGCCCTTGGCGTCGGTGTGGCATTCCACCGTCGCGGCACCCGACCCGGCCTTGTCGGCGAACGATTTGGCGGCCTTGAGGTGGTCCGCGTCGGCGAGCGCGCCGTTGCGCGGGAACGTCACGCGCGTGAGCGCCATCCGCGCGGCGGGACGCGGCGGCGCGACGGGAGCGGCGGCGGCAACCGCGGCGCGCGGGGCGTCGCGTGCGGGCGGCGCGGGCGGGCTGGTCGTGGCTCGCGGCGCGGCTTCGGCAGGGGCTGTCGCCACGACCTGCTCGCCGGTGGCGCGTTGCTGGTGTGGGTTGACCGGCGCGGCGCGGATGCCGGGAATGGTCAGGCCTGCGAGTTGCACCGGCTTGTCGCCGCAGCCCGCGACGAGCAGCACCGCCAGCATCGCGGCCAGACGCAAATGCGGCCTCAACCCGATCAAAACCATCCCCCGACCACGACCCACGACATGGCCCGCGCATCAAGCCCGAACGCGCCGCCGCTCGTCAATGCGCGAGTCGGTGCCCGTGTCGGCGCCGGCGTCCGGCGATGGTTCAGTCGCCTGCATTCGCGAACAGCGCGTCGAAACGCCGGACGGCATCGGCTGGCCCTTCGGGATGGTTCCAGACACCGCCCGCGACGGCGAGGAAATCGGCGCCGGCCGCGACCAGGGGAGCCGCGTTGTCGACCGTGATGCCGCCGATCGCCACGCACGGGACGGTCATGATCTCGCTCCACCACGCGAGGAGATCGAGGGAGGCCGGTGTCGTGACCGATTTGGTGGTGGAGGGAAAGAACGCCCCGAACGCGACGTAGTCCGCACCCGCTTCGGCGGCGTCCATCGCGAGGTGGCGTGAGTCCTTGCAGGTGACGCCGACGATCCGGTCGGGACCCAGCAGCTTGCGCGCGTCGGCGTAGGGGGCGTCCTCCTGGCCGACATGGACGCCGTCGCAATCGAGCTTCAGCGCGAGATCGGGGCGATCGTTCATGACGAACGCCACGCCGCGCTGCTGGCAGATCGGCCGCAGCGTGTCGGCGACGCGCGCGACGTGATCGTCGTCGACGTCCTTGAGCCGCAACTGCAGCACCGCGACGTCGCCGCCGTCGAGTGCGGCGCGCAGCAGCACCGCGAAGGGCGCCGGCTGGTCGATCCGCTCGGGAGTGATCAGATAGAGGCGACAGAGATCAGACATGAAACCTGGCCATCAGCGCAAGGAACGGAAATTTTTCGCGAGATCGGCAGCGATGAGTCGCAAATCGATCGGCGTCGCCGACAGGCCGCGATGGGCGCTTCGTTGCGCAGCCGATAGTAGTGTGGCAGCCGCGCGTATACCGGTCCCGACGCATCGGTCAGCAAAGCAAGCTTCTCCAGGGTCGACAATCGTCCGCCTCTCGCCGCGAGCACTGCCCACGGACGGCGATCGCGATGTCGCGATGTCGTTGCCTTCCGCTTCAGCAACGCATCGCATCGGACGGTCACGCCATCCTCCAATTGCGCCCAGAGCAGCACGAAGTAGGCCTTGGCGTTGATCTCTTGCCGCGATTTCATTCGGGCCGCCGCCAGGCGGGCGTCGCGGTCGACCGCCGCTCGCCATTGATGGGCCAGATCGATGTCGGCGTCTTCGAAGGTCCGGAGGACCCGTCGGAACTCGCGCACGCGACGTCATCCGAACAGCGCGACGAGACGCGGCCGCGTCAGATTCTCCGGCTTTTGCCGCGCCGAAAGCGCCGATATTCGCCACTCGGGCGTCTTGAAGTTCTCCGCGCCGTCGAACAGCACGTGGCGACCGGATGGAGAAAGCATGTCGAGGTGGCCATTGGCGCCGACGATCCACAGGCCTCGCGGCTCGATCCTGCCCACGACGTGACCGGCCGTGGAGATCGTCAGTACTGGAAGCGATCTCGCGGCGACGCCGGTCCGTTTCATCAGGTCCTCGCGCATCGAGACGTGCTCGAGGGCGTGGCAATCATGGCCAGTGGCCAGCCAGGACCCGACCCGGGCATAGAGATCGTCGATTCGCGTCTCCCAGTCCCTGACTCGCCGAACGACATAGGCCTTCGTGATGTCGTCCGACGTCACGTCCTCGAGCGTGGACGCCGGAAGCCTCGCGGCGGAAACGGTCATGGAAAGCGCCTCCCGTGCAAGGTGCTGGTCGATGCTTGCCCGTTACGTGTGGAAGAACGCCAGCTTGTTGCCATCGAGATCGCGGCAATAGGCGGCGTAGAAGCTGCCGCCGCGAACGCCCGGCGCGCCTTCGTCCTTGCCGCCCAGCGCCATCGCCCTGGCGTGGAGCGGGTCGACCTTGGCGCGCGATTCCATGGCGAGCGCCACTATCGTGCCGTTGCCGGAAGTTGCCGTCTTGCCGTCGAACGGCTTGATGATGCTGACCATCGGCGTCCCGGGTTTGCTCGCCCAGGCGATGAAATTGTCGGACTGCATGCCGCGGGCGGCGCCCACTTCCGCAAGCAGGGCATCGTAGAAAGCCGCGGCTCGGGCGATGTCGTTGGTGCCGAGCGTGACGTATCCGATCATGGGACTTCTCCGGGGTTCGGGAAACCAGGC
>CAMDVZ010000309.1 GCA_945878895.1 Caenispirillum bisanense
CGCCCGCCCTCGCGAGCCCGGCAGGCTTCGCGTTGGGTGCGGCTCCGCAACCAACCCGGCAGGACCCGATACCACCCGCACCGGCACCGGCGGTCCAGAATCGGGACATTCCGTGGCAGCTCCTCGCCACCAACGGTCTGCCAGCACCGCCGCCGACCAAACCCGAGCCACCCGCGAGGCGCGCCGGCCTGTGTCCCGTCGACTCCGGTGTCGCCGACATCGGCGAGAACACCGCGCTGGGTCGCTTGCCCAAGATCGCCGCCGCCGGCTGCATGCCGTGGATGGCCTACGCCGGCGACTTCGATCGCGCCGAGCAGAAGCCCCGGCTGGCCCTCGTCGTGCTCGGCCTCGGGCTCAACGAGGCGATCACCCAGCGCGCCATCGACGTGCTGCCGGCCGGCGTGACGCTGGCCTTCATGCCCGACGCGCCCAATCTCGACCGCCTGATCTCGCGCGCGCGCGACCGCAGGCACGAGGCATTGATCGTAGTGCCGCTGCAAGGCGCGAGCACGCAACAGCCCGGCATGCCGCCGGTGTCGAAGGGACTGGTGCTGGCGGAAAATCTCGCCCGCGTGCGCGCCGTGCTGGCGCGCGCGACCGGCTATGTCGGCGTCGTGATGCTGCCAAGCCCTGCCAGCGAGGACGACGCCACCATCAGGCCAATCGTCCGCGAACTGGCCGACCGCGGACTGCTGGTGCTGGAGATCGAACGCTGGCAGGGCAAGTCGCGCGTCCACGCCCTCAGTCGCGAGATGGGGGTGCCCTACAGAGTCGATATCGACAGCCCGATCGCCTGGGTCGACCGCTTCGGCCCCGACCAGCGCGAGACCACCGCGCGCGACGTCGATACCGGCCTCGCCGAGGTCGAGCGTTACGTGCGCAACCAGCGTTATGGCCTGGGCTGGTCGCTGGCGCGACCGCTGGCGATCGAGCGCATGGCGCTCTGGGCGCAAGGAGCGTCCGGACGCGGCGTGGTACTGGCACCCGTCAGCGGCGTGATCGAGTGCGGCGAAACCTGCCGCGCCCGCCTGCCGCGACGCACGCCGGGCGGCGAGACCGCGGCGAGGGCGCCATGATGCGCTCGACGACGCCGCCGGCCGGCTACCGGCCCAACGTCGGAATCATGCTGATCGCCGCCGACCGCCGCGTGTTCGTGGGCCAGCGGGTCGACACGCGGATCGACGCCTGGCAGATGCCCCAGGGTGGCATCGATCCGGGCGAGTCTCCGGCCATCGCGGCGTTGCGCGAACTCGAGGAAGAAGTCGGTACCGACCGCGCCGAGATCCTCCGCGAATCGACGGACTGGCTGGCCTACGATCTGCCGCCCGAACTGGCGCGCTCGATGTGGCGCGGGCGCTATCGCGGCCAGGCGCAGAAGTGGCTGGCGTTGCGGTTTACCGGCGAGGATGCCGACATCCGGATCGACACCGCGCATCCGGAATTCCGGACGTGGCGCTGGGCGCCGTCGGTCGATCTGCCGCGCCTGATCGTGCCGTTCAAACGCGCCATCTACGCCGCGGTGCTGGAGGAGTTCGCCGACCTGGTCGGCTGAACGGTCGCGGCCTCAGGCGGCCGCGGCCACCCGTTCCAGCTTCGTCAGGCGATTGCGCAGGAAACGGTAGCCCCAACGCGTCAGCCAGTCGTTCATTCGCCCGTTGGCAGGCAAGCCGGCGGCTTTCAGTGCCATCGCGACGGCGCGCTGCAAATGACCGGGGCGATAGAGCCGGTAAGCGCGTGCCAAGTAGGCGGCGCTATAGATTTGCCGATCGTAGCGGGCGCCGGAACCGGCGTTGGCGGCGAAGTAGGCCTGCGCCAGCTCGTCGTCCTCGGCTTCGCGCAGCCGCCCGACGCCGATCCGCAGGCGGGCCCAGCGCCCCAGGCCCTCGGTTGCGAGGTAGCGACCCATGTGGGTGTAGAACAGCTTGTAGTGACGCAGTTCGTCGGCCGCCACGTACTGACAGATCTGCCGCAGAACCGGCTCGTCGGTCGAATCGCGCAAGGCGGCGTAGTAGGAGCTGGTGCCGGTCTCGACCATGCAGCGGGCCATCAGCTCGCCCGCGCGCGATCCCCTGACCGACTCGCGGACATCGAGGGGAAGCGTGTAATTGGCGCGGAACGTCGCGAACGCCGAGTCGAAATCGAACGCCGGATCGGCCAGCCTCGCCCAGCGACCGAGCACCTCGCCGTGGCGGACTTCCTCGGCTGCCCACGCGTCGGCCAGCGGCCTGAACTCCCCGTCGTCGCCGAACACGTTGTTGAGGTAGGTCGCGTAGTCGAGTCCGTTGCGCTCGACCAGTGCCGCGGCTTTCACGAGCTTGAGAATATCGGAATCGACCTTGCCGGGGTCGAACCGATCCCACGCGATGTCGTCGAGCGTCCAGCTCTTCATTTCCCACACCGTGACCAGACCGGCACTGCCGGGGCGTCCACCGCCGACGGCACACCGCTTGCCGCCGACTCGACCCATCGTAACTAAGCCGAAAAGGGACCGGATTTCAACCCGATCCCTTGCCGTTCGACAAATCGTAAAATCCGGTGCGTCAGCGCCCGGCGTGAAAATCGTAGGCACGACGCAGGTCGCGCGCGACGCCGAGCGCGGCCTCGGCGGCCTTGCGTTCGCCCTCGCCCGTCGCGACGCCCAGCGCCGTCGCGGCGACGCGCTCGCGCTCGGCAAGCTGTTCGGCCGAAACCTCGGCGATGGGAGTCGCTTCCTCGGCAAGGATCGTGCAGCGCTCGCGCGTCACCTCGGCGAAGCCACCGGCCACCACGTAGCGCGCGGTCGTCTTGCCGCCGTCCTGGATCTCCACGATGCCCGGACGGACCGTCGAGATCATCGGGATGTGGCCGGGCAGGACGCCGAAATCGCCGTCGCCGCCGGGCACGATCACCATGTCGGCTTCGCCCGCGGCGAGTTCGCGCTCGGGCATCACCAGCGAATAAGTCACTTTGGCCATGATCCGGCCCTCCCGGCGTTTCGCCTCAAGCCTCCAGGGCCGCCATCTTCTTGGCCTTGGCAACGGCTTCCTCGATGGTGCCGACCATGTAGAAGGCGCCCTCGGGAAGATCGTCGTATTCGCCCGCGACGATGGCCTTGAACGCCTTGATGGTGTCCTCGAGCTTCACGAAGACGCCTGGCGTGCCGGTGAAGACCTCGGCGACGTGGAACGGCTGGCTGAGGAAGCGCTGCATCTTGCGCGCGCGCGTGACGACCAGCTTGTCCTCTTCCGACAGCTCGTCCATGCCCAGGATGGCGATGATGTCCTGCAGCGACTTGTATTGCTGGAGAACGCGCTGCACGTCGCGCGCGACCTGGTAGTGCTCCTCCCCGACCACCCGGGGGTCGAGCATGCGCGAGGTCGAGTCGAGCGGATCGACGGCCGGGAAGATCGCCTGCTCGGCGATCGAGCGGCTCAACACCGTCGTGGCGTCGAGATGGGCGAACGACGTCGCGGGCGCCGGATCGGTGAGATCGTCGGCGGGCACGTAGATCGCCTGCACCGAGGTGATCGAGCCCTTCTTGGTCGAAGTGATGCGCTCCTGCAGCGCGCCCATGTCGGTCGACAGGGTCGGCTGATAGCCCACCGCCGAGGGAATGCGGCCCAGCAACGCCGACACTTCCGAGCCGGCCTGGGTGAAACGGAAGATGTTGTCGACGAAGAACAGGACGTCCTGGCCTTCCTCGTCGCGGAAATACTCGGCCACGGTCAGGCCCGACAGGCCCACGCGCGCGCGCGCGCCCGGCGGCTCGTTCATCTGGCCATAGACCAGCGCCACCTTGGAACCCGGCCCGTCGAGCTTGATGACGCCCGACTCGATCATCTCGTGATAGAGGTCGTTTCCCTCGCGGGTGCGTTCGCCGACGCCCGCGAACACCGACACGCCGCCGTGCGCCTTGGCGACGTTGTTGATCAGCTCCATGATCGTAACGGTCTTGCCGACGCCGGCGCCGCCGAACAGGCCGATCTTGCCGCCCTTGGCATAGGGGGCGAGCAGGTCGATGACCTTGATGCCGGTGACGAGAATCTGCGATTCGGTCGACTGGTCGACGAAGGCGGGCGCCGAGCGGTGGATCGGCAACGTCTTCTTGTGACCGATCGGTCCGCGCTCGTCGACCGGCTCGCCGATCACGTTGAGGATGCGGCCCAGCGTCTCGGGGCCCACCGGCATGGCGATGGGCGCGCCGGTATCGGTCGCCTTGTCGCCGCGCACGAAGCCGTCGGTGGTGTCCATGGCGATGGTGCGGACCGTCGATTCGCCCAGATGCTGGGCAACTTCCAGAACGACCTGACGGCCGCTGGAGTCCACGCGCAAGGCGTTCATGATGGCCGGCAGTTCGCCCTCGAACTGCACGTCGACGACGGCGCCCATAACCTGCGTGATCTTGCCGATATTGTTGGCGGTGGCCATGATCTCGTATCCTCTTGTCGTCCGATGCGGATGCCGGCGCCTACAGCGCCTCGGCACCCGAGATGATCTCGATGAGTTCCTTGGTGATCGTGGCCTGACGCGAGCGGTTCATCTGCAGGGTCAGGCGCTTGATCATGTCGCCGGCGTTGCGCGTCGCGCTGTCCATCGCCGACATCCGCGCGCCCTGCTCGGACGCCGCGTTCTCGAGCAACGCGCGGTATATCTGAACCGTGAGATTGCGCGGCAGCAGATCCGCAAGGATCGTCTCCTCGTCGGGCTCGAACTCGTAGGGTGCCGCGCCCGCGGCGTCCGGAATTTCCGGCAGGGCCGGCGGAATGATCTGCTGGCGGGTCAGTATCTGGCTGATCGCCGAGCGGAACCGGTTGTAGACGATGCTGGCGACGTCGAATTCGCCGGCATCGAACAGTTCCAGCACCTTGTCGGCGACCTTGCGGGCATCGGCGAAGCCGATCCTGGGACGGCCGAGATCGGTGATGCTGTCGACGATCTGCGAACCATAGTCGCGCCGCAGCTGGTCGCGACCCTTGCGGCCCACGCACAGGATCTTGACGGTCTTGCCCTCGGCCTGCATGGCGCGGATCGCGCGACGGGCTTCGCGCACGATCGTGCTGTTGAAGCCGCCGCACAGGCCGCGGTCGGCCGTGGCGACGATCAGCAAGTGGACCTTGTCGGACCCGGTGCCCGCCAGCAGCTTCGGCGCGCCCGCGCTACCGGCGGCGGCGCCGCCGAGCGAGGCCATCATGCGGTCCATGGCGGCGGCGTAGGGCCGGCCGGCCTGAGCGGCTTCCTGGGCGCGACGCAGCTTGGCGGCCGCGACCATCTTCATCGCCTTGGTGATCTTCTGCGTCGACTGGACGCTGCGGATCCTGAGGCGGAACTGTTTCAGGCTGGGCATCGGTGTTTCCGACTCGCGCTATGAAAGCCGGACTCAGGCGAACTTCTTGGCGAAGTCGTCGAGGAAAGCCTTGAGCTTGGCCTCGTTGTCCTTCGTCAGCTCCCGGGTCGACCGGATGCTTTCGAGGATCGACTTCTCCGCCCGCAGCGCGTCGACGACGCGCCGTTCGAACTCGCCCACCCTGGACACCGGCAGGGCGTCGAGATAGCCGCGCATGCCGGTAAACAGCGACACGACCTGCTCCTCGACCACCATCGGCACGTACTGACCCTGCTTCAGCAGCTCGGTCAGGCGCTGGCCGCGCGACAGCAGGCGGCGCGTCGAGGCATCGAGATCGGAGGCGAACTGGGCGAACGCCGCCATCTCGCGATACTGGGCCAGTTCCAGCTTGATGGAGCCGGCGACCTGCTTCATCGCCTTGATTTGGGCGGCCGAGCCGACCCGGCTGACCGACAGACCGACGTTGATGGCGGGGCGGATGCCCTGGAAGAACAGTTCGGTCTCGAGGAAAATCTGGCCGTCGGTGATCGAGATCACGTTGGTCGGGATGTAGGCCGACACGTCGCCGGCCTGGGTCTCGATGATCGGCAAGGCGGTGAGCGAACCCGAGCCGTTCTTCTCGTTGAGCTTG
>CAMDVZ010000310.1 GCA_945878895.1 Caenispirillum bisanense
CGCGACGCGAGCCATCAGCGGCCCAGCGAAGCGAGATGCCCTGTCTGTCGATCATGCCCTCGCTGTTAAGGCAGTACTCCGGGTCACGGAAGCCGGTCCGCCCGAGTCACTCCGCCGCAGCCCAACCGTCAGGCAGATTCACTTATCTCGGCGGCTGTCCTTAGTGATTGGCCTTCGGACCCGCTTCGTTACACACTGACGACATGTCGATGCCCCGCCCCCGCCGCCGTTCCCTGGTCCGCGCCACCCTGGCGGCGGTGGTGGTGACCGTGGGCGCCGGGTTCGGCGCCGGGGCGGCCAGCGGCCAGAACGCCGTCGTGGTCGAGCTGTTCACCTCGCAGGGCTGTTCGTCCTGTCCGCCGGCCGACCGCAACCTGGCGCGTCTGGTCAAGCGGCCCGACGTGCTGGCGCTGTCGTTCCACGTCGATTACTGGGACTATATCGGCTGGAAGGACCCCTTCGCCTCGCCCGCCACCACCGCCCGCCAGCACGGCTACGCGCAGGCGCTGAAGCAGCGCTACGTCTATACCCCCGAGATGGTGTTCGACGGCCAGGCCCACGATCCCGGCACCTCGGTCGCCAAGCTGGAGAAGCTGATCGCCGCGGCCGCCGCGCGTCCCCATGTCCGGCTCAATCCCGTCCTGGCGCTGGCGCCCGCGGACGCCGTGCGGGTGACGCTGCCCGACATGCCGCGCGGCGAGCGGAGCCACGACATCTGGGTCGTGACCTACGATGCCCGCCGCGTCACGCCGGTGGCGCGCGGCGAGAACGGCGGCGCCACGCTGGAAAACCACAACGTCGTGCGCTCGGTCGAACGTTACACGACCTGGGCCGGCGGCAGCGGCGTCGGCTTCGTCGTGCCGGCCGACCGGATCGCGGCGGGCCGCTCGGTCGCGGTGCTGGTGCAACTGCCCGACCTCGGCGCCATCCTCGGCGCCGCCAAAATCGACCGCACCCCGACCAACTGAGGCGGCGGGCAGTCGCCGTGGCGCGGGGCGCCCGGGGCGCGCAACCCATGCCTTCCCCCACTGGCGGCACCAAGCGTCCACCGATCTCGCTTCCGGTCGAGAAAGCTCGGCGCCGCAGCTATTTTTTCCCTTCCCCCGCCAGCGGGGGAAGGGAAGAAATGACTGCGACACAACCGCAACGCACCAAAGGCCCCGCCGCATGCCCGCCTCCCTTTCCATCCGCGTCATGTCGGCCGACGACATGGACCGCGCGCTCGACTGGGCGGCCGCCGAGGGCTGGAATCCGGGCCGCGGGGATGCGGCACTTTTCCGCGCCGCCGACCCGACGGGCTTTCTCGTCGCCGCGCTCGACGGCGAACCCGTCGCCTGCGTCGCGGTCGTGCGCTACGGCCCGGCGTTCGGCTTTCTTGGCTTCTACATCGCCACCCCCGCGGCGCGCGGCAAAGGCCACGGCATGGCGGTGTGGCGCGCCGGCATGGCCCATCTCGGCGACCGCATGGTCGGGCTCGACGGCGTGCCGGCACAACAGGACAATTACCGCAAATCGGGCTTCCGCCTGGCGTGGCGCAACGTGCGCTACCAGGGCGCGCCCAACGAGCCGGCAAGCGTGCCACGCGGCGTGACGCTGGTCGACGCCCGCTCGCTGCCGTTCGACAAATTGGCCGCCTACGATGCCCGCTTCTTCCCGGCACCACGCGACGGCTTCCTCGCCAACTGGACGACCGCACCCGGGCACGTCGCGCTGGCCGCCATCCACGACGGCGCGCTGGCCGGCCTCGGCGTCATCCGCCCCTGTCGGCTCGGCTTCAAGATCGGCCCGCTCTACGCCGCCGATGCCGCCATCGCCGCGGCCCTGGTCGGCGGCCTGTGCCGCCGCGCCAGCGCCGACATCGTGGCGCTCGACGTGCCGGAGCCGAACCAGGCCGCGGTGCGGCTGGCGGAGTCGTTCGGCCTCGCACCCGCCTTCGAGACGGCGCGCATGTACACCGGCGCCGCGCCGGAGATCGACCGGGCGGGGTTGTACGGGGTGACGACGTTCGAGCTGGGGTGAGGTGCGGCGCGGGGGATATCCGATCCCCTTCGCAGACCCCCTCGACGCGCGACTGGCGATTGCCGTGACACGCGCCCATATGGCGAACGACGATGAATCGTGGCACATTTCGCGTGTCGTCGCAGGTCACGCCAGCCTCGGGAGATCGACGGTGAAGCAGAGTCATCACGTCATATCGGCGCCGGCCGGACGCTGGAGCGTGCGCCGCACCGGCGCCGGCAGGGCGTCGAAAACGTTCGACAGCCGCGACGACGCGGTCGTCTACGCCCGCGACCACGCCCGTCGCGCGCGCACCGATCTGTTCGTGCATCGCACCGACGGGACCGTCGAGAGCATCGACCGTTTCGGCGAGCCGACACCGGCGTCCGGAGGCAAGCGCTGACGGCGATGGCTTTCGCGTCGAACGTCTTCGTCAACTGCCCGTTCGACGACGCCTATCGCCCGATTCTCCGCCCGATTCTGTTTTGCCTGCTCCAGTTCGGCATGGAGCCGCGCATCGCGCTGGACAACGCCGATTCGGGCAAGCCGCGATTCGAGCGGATCGTCGATCTCGTGCGTGCATCGAAGTTCGCCATCCACGACCTGTCGCGCATGCAGGCGAGCGACGCGGGCGAACTCTACCGCCTCAACATGCCGTTCTAGCTTGGCCTCGATGTCGGGTGCCGCGTGTTCGGGCCGGACGCTCTGGCGGACAAGAGATGCCTGATCCTGGAAGCCGAGCGCTTCCGCTACCAGGCCGCCATCTCCGACATCTCGAACTCCGACATCCGCGCCCACGGCGACGATCCGAGACGCGCGTGCGACGAGGTCCGCGCCTGGCTCGTCGACGTGGCCGGCATCCGGCGTCCGCCGAGTCCGTCCGCGATCTGGGGGCGGTTCAATGAGTTCACGGCCGATCTGTCGGACGAGCTCAAGCGCGATGGCTACTCGCCCGAGGAATTCGAGCGGCTGCCTGTGCCGGAGCTTTTGCCGAGGATGCGGGACTGGATCGCCGGCGGGGCGGCGGAGCGGCACCAGGCGGCCCCGGTCAATACGTAGCAACTCCGTAGAATTCGTCTCTTGACCTCGCCCGGCACTCCGGCGCACCATGCGGACCGTCCTCCCCGGGGAGTCCGTCATGAGCGATCCGCTGTCGTTCCAGGCCGTGCAGGCCACCCTCGCCGATCTGCGCGGCGAACTCGGCAACGCCGACCACAAGCGGCTCGCGGCGATCGTGGCGTTGCTGGAAAAGAGCGTCGATGGTCACGTCAATCTTGGCGCGGCGCTGAAGGCGCTGTTTCCCGGCAAAGGGCGGACGGAGGCCCTGACCGCGTTCCGCCAGTTCCGCGAGCGGCTGGCCGCCGCCGCCGACGCGGCGGGCCTGGTGCTCTCGCTCGACGTCGACAGCCAGAACCGCTCGCAGCCGGAGGACCGCCGGTGCTGGTTCGCCGGCGAGGGCCTCGCCGAGCGCAACGCGGCGATCCATTCGGAATTCGAAGTCGCCACGGCGCCGGTCCGCAGTCCTCAGGACGCGGTGCAGGTCGGGCGGCGGCTGGTGCGCTATTTCGTGTCCTACGCCCACGACAAAGCCGACAAGAAGCCGGGCGAGGACCTGTTGCAGCGGTTGCGGCATCTGTTCGAGATTTCGAGCGACTATCGCTTCGAGGAGTGGCGCGACAACCAGATCGGAATCGGCCGGGATTGGCACGACGAGATGCAATCGGCGATCCGGGACTGCGATTTCGGGCTGCTGCTGGTCAGCCCGCCATTCTTCTCGTCGACGTACATCCGGGAACACGAGCTGCCGCACTTCGTCATGCCGTCGCCGTTCGCGCCGACATCGGGCAAGCTCGTCGCGCCCGTCGCTTTGCGCAAGGTGCCGCTCGACGGGTCGAGCAATCTCGGCGGCCTCGAAAGCCGGCAGATTTTCTTCGACGCAACGGGCAAGGCCTACGACGAACTTGCGCCGTCCGCCAAGCGCGAATCCTTCGCGCAAGCGCTCTACGCCAGAATCATCGGCATGCTCAAAAAGGGCCTGCCGCCGCGCGATCCGGCGCCGTCCGGTGGGCACGACAAGGCCAAACGCGACGCGATGCGAGACCATCTGCACGCATTGACCAACGGATCGGCGCGCGACGACGACATCGTGAAGACCAAGGCACGCACCAGCTCGCTCGATCGCGACGGCAAGGCCGACGTCGCCGAGCGTGTCGACGCCACGGCAAAGGGCCGCGACGGGAAGGACGCCCTCAAGCAACTGCGCGACTGGGTGCGCGACCCCAAGGGGCCACGCTACTGCGCCCTGCTCGGCGAGTACGGCATGGGCAAGACCACCACGTCGGCCGCTTTCACGCGCGATCTGCTGGCGCGTGGCAAGCGTGATCCAAAACTGCCGCTGCCGATCTATCTCGATTTGCGCAACATCGGCGGGCTGGCGAAGGGCGAGCCGCTGTTGCCGGAGATCATCGACACCGTCCTCAAGCGCAGCTGGCGCGACGGGGCCGCCTCGCCGCCGATCACGTCGGCCGACGTGATCCGCCTCGTCCAGGAGGAAGGCGCGCTGGTGATTTTCGACGGTCTCGACGAGGCGCTGGTGCATCTGCCGCCCGACGCCGGGCAGCGTTTCACGCGCGAGCTGTTCCGCATCCTGCCGCCGGGTCTCTGGCGCCCGCGCGCTGGCCACAAGCCGAGGGGGACGCCGGGGCGGGTGATGGTGACCTGCCGCACCCACTATTTCCGCACCGAGCGCGACCAGAGCACGCACCTTACCGCCGAGGATCGCGACGACATCCGCGCCAACGACTATCTGGTCCTGTTGCTGCTCCCGTTCTCGGACCAGCAGATCGAAAAATACTTCTCGCTCGCCCTGCCCGACTCGGATGCGGCCAAGATGATGGAGACGATCCGCGCCGTCCACAACCTGTCGGAATTGGCACAGCGTCCCTACACCCTGAACCTGATTTCCCGTCAGATCGTCGAGATCGAGGCGTGGCGGATCGCCGGCCGCACCGTCACCGCCGTCGACATCTACGATGGCATGGTGCGCAACTGGCTCGAACGAGACGCCGGCAAGCACCAGTTCGACACCAACCACAAACGCCTGCTGATGGAGCATTTCGCCGCCGCGCTGGCGCGCGCCGGCCAGAACGCGTGGTCGGTCGACGACACCGAGCAATGGCTGATGGACTTCCTCGAAACCAATCCCGCTATCGCCGCCCACTATCACGGCCGCGACCGCAGCCTGCTGAAGGAGGATCTGCGCACCGCGACGTTCCTGGTGCGATCGGGCGACGACAGTTTCCGCTTCGCGCACACCTCGCTGCGGGAGTTCTTCCTCGCGGGGTATCTGCGCCGGGCGCTGGTCGAGGGTCGCCTCGACGCCTGGGCGATGGCGAAGCCGAGCGAGGAGACGTTCGATTTTCTCGGCCAGTTGCTGGCGCAGGAGACCTCCGGCAAGGCGCTGGCGAGTCTCGACGCGATCCGCGGCGCCTATCGTCCGATGGCGAGCGAACTGGCGTTTCGATACGCGCTGTTCGCCCACGCGCGCGACTATCCCGGCGTGTCGCAGGTCGGCGTCGATCTGCGCGGCGCCGACCTTGACGGGCTGACGATCGGCGAACGCGTTCGACCGGAGCCTGGCGACGCGATGCCCGCGCGACAACGATTCGATCTGTCGCGCGCGTCGTTCGCGGGCGCCCATCTGCGACGCGCGCGCTGGTGCGACGTGAGCGTCGTCGGCGCGGATTTCGCCAAGGCCGATCTGGTCGGCGCCGAACTGGTCGGAGTCGACGCGACGTCGGCGCGCTTCGAAGGAGCGAGGCTTCGCGGCGCCATCCTGCGAAGCACCTGTTTGAGCCGAGCCGGTTTCGCTGGCGCGACATTCGATCATGCCGACATCGTCGGCTGCGATCTGACCGGCGTCACGGGGCTGACAAGGGGACG
>CAMDVZ010000311.1 GCA_945878895.1 Caenispirillum bisanense
GCGCGCGTCTTCGATCGCGGCGATCATGCCGAAGCGTTGCGCGTGTGGCGACCTCTGGCGGAAGCCGGCGACGCGCGGGCGCAGAACAATATTGGCTACATGGCCGAACACGGGCGAGGACTGCCGCAGGACCATGTCGAGGCGTTGAAATGGTACCGCCTCGGCGCGGCCCAAGGGTTCGCCGCCGCGCAATCCAACGTCGGCGTCATGTACGAGCACGGCAAAGGCGTGGCCGAGGACTTCGCCGAGGCGGTGAAATGGTACCGGCTGGCCGCCGAACAGGGCAACGCCCGCGCCCGGTTCAATCTCGGATCCATGCACGAACGCGGTCGGGGCGTGCCGCGCGACGAGGCGGAAGCGGCGCGATGGTACCGGTTGGCGGCCGACCAGGGCGACGCGGAGGCGCGCTACAATCTCGCCAACATGCTGCGCGAGGGGCGCGGCGTGGCGCTCGACTTCGCCGCCGCGGTGGCGTTGTACGAGCAGGCGATCGCCCAGGGCCACGGCGCGGCGGCCAACAATCTCGGCGTGATGAAGCGCGACGGCATCGGCGTGCCGATCGACGAGGCGGGCGCCGCGACGTTGTTCCGCCTGTCGGCGGCGCGCGGCAATCCAGGCGGACAATCCAACCTGGGCGATCTCTTCGAGCGCGGAATCGGCGTCGAACGCGACGAGGCGGAGGCGGCGAAGTGGTATCGGCTTGCGGCCGGGCAAGGCGACGCCTTCGCGCAGACCGCTCTCGGCCTCCTCCATCAGTCCGGTCGTGGCGTGACGCGCGACGATGTCGAGGCGGTAATGTGGTTCCACCTCGCCGCGGCCAGGAACGACGCGCGAGCGCAGTTCAACCTCGGCGTCGCGCACGCCGACGGACTGGGCGTGCCGAAGGACGAGGTCGAGGCGGTGCGCTGGTACCGGTTGTCGGCCGAACAGGGCGACGCGTCTGGCCAGACCAATCTCGGCTACATGCTGGAGGAGGGCAAAGGCGTCGCGAAGGACGAGACCGAGGCGCTGAAATGGTACAGGCTGGCCGCCACCCAGAACGACGCGGTGGCGCAAAACAACATCGGCTGTATGTACGAGGAAGGCCGTGGCGTGCCCATGGACCACGTCGAGGCAGCGCGCTGGTACCGGCTCGCCATCGCGCAGGAAGACGCCGTCGCGCTTGCCAACATGGGCGGCCTGCATCTACGCGGCCTCGGCACGCCGAAGGATCCGGTCCAGGCACTGATGTATTTCGAACTGGCCGTCGATCGCGGCAACAAGGCGACCGCCGAGGAGCGCGACATGGTCCTGAAGACCATGACGCCCGCGCAGATCGAGGAGGCGCGGGCGTTGGCGAAGGCGTGGAAGCCGAAATAGCCGATACCGTCGCCCCGCGTCAGAACGCGATCACGTTGCGGGCGATCTGGCCGGTCTTGAGCTCGGCGTAGGCCTCGTTGATCTGGTCGAGCCGCACGTGGCCGGTGATCATCAGGTCGAGCTTGAGCAGGCCGCGCATGTAGAAATCGACGAACCGCGGCATGTCGGTGCGGAAGCGGTTGGACCCCATGGCGCAACCCTGGATGCGCTTCTCGCCGAGGATTTCCGCACCCGACAGTTCGAACCGCATGCCGACCGGCATCATGCCGACCACGGTGGCGCAGCCACCGCGCTTGATCATGCGGAACGACTGCTCGACGGTCGGCTTCAGGCCGACGCACTCGAAGGAATAGTCGACGCCGCCGTCGGTCATCTCGCGGATCGCCTTGACCGGATCGACGGTCGAGGAATCGACGAAGTCGGTGGCGCCGAACTCTTTCGCCAGGTTCGCCTTCGCGGGCACCCGGTCGATGGCGATGATGCGGCCGGCGCCGGCGATCGCGGCACCATTGACCGCCGAGAGGCCGATACCGCCCAGCCCGATGACGGCGACGGTCGAACCCGGTTCGACTTTGGCGGTCCTGAATACCGCGCCGACGCCGGTCGTGACGGCGCAGCCGATCAGGGCGGCGCGGTCGAGCGGCATGTCCTTGCGGATTTTCACCACGGCATGTTCGTGCACCAGCATGTGGTCGGCGAACGAGGACAGCGCGCCCGGCGCCGGCATCGGCGTGCCGTTCAGGCTCATGCGCTGGGGGCCGTCGAGCGGCCGGCGGGTGGCGGGGCTGACGCACAGCGACATGCGGCCACTGAGGCAATATTCGCACTCGCCGCAGAACACCGAGACGCAGGTGATGACGTGGTCGCCGGGCTGGACGTAGGTGACGTCGGAGCCGACCGCCAGCACCACGCCCGCCGATTCATGACCAAGCACGCAGGGGCAGGCGCGCGGATAGAGGCCCTCCATGTAGTGCAGGTCGCTGTGGCAGACGCCGGCGAAGGCGGTGCGGATCAGCACCTCGTTGCGGGCCGGCGCGTCGATGTCGACCTGTTCGATCGACAGCGGCTCGTTGACCCTGTGCATGACGGCGGCGTTGGCTTTCATTGGATGGCTCCGGCGTTGGCGTTTCCGGCCCGAGCATGATCGCCCGGGCGGCGGGCGCGCAAGCGGTTCCCGCCGCTCGTCGCAGCAAGCGGAACTGGCCGCGCGTGCGTCGCGGAACCGCGCAAGTACGTCGCGCCGGCCCGCGCGGATGCACGAGGACCATCACGGGACGATCACGTTTGTCGCGCGGCTTCGTGATCGGCGCGCCGACATCCTGCGCGCGCACCTCCTCGTAAGAACTGGCAGAGACCGCAAGTAACCCGGTCTCCTCACGCCAAGGGAGATTTCCAATGAGCATCGAAACCATCACGGCGCCGACCAGCGCCGGCCGTCGTGGCCTGCTGCGCGTCGGCGGCACGGGGCTGCTGTCGGCCACCGCCGTGGCACTGCTCGCGGGCTGCGAGCGCATGGCCTCGACGGCCCAGGCGCAGGGCGGCAACGCCGCCAACGACGTGCAGATCCTCAATGTCGCGCTGGCGCTCGAGCACGAAGCGATCAGCGCCTATTCGATTGCTGCCGCCAGCGGCCTCGTCACCCGCCAGGTGCTGCCGGTCGCGGTGGCGTTCCAGAGCCACCACAAGGAGCACCGCGACGCGCTGGTCGCGACCATCCAGAAGCTCGGCGGCAGTGCCGTCGCGGCCAAGAGCGACGCGGAGGTCGCGAAGGCCCTCAACGCCGGCTCGCTCAAGAACCAGACCGACGTGCTGCGGTTGGCCCAGCGGCTGGAGCGGGGCGCCGCCAACGCCTATCTCGGCGTGATTCCGTCCTTCTCCGACCGCAATCTCGCCCAGGTGTCGGGCAAGCTCGCGTCGGACGAGACCGGTCACTGGGTGATCCTCAGCCAGGCGCTGGGCGATCCGATTGCCCCCAAGGCGTTCTACGTCGGCTGAGTCCGTCGCGCCGGAGAGCGGCCGGATTGCCGCTCTCCGTGCCGGACGCGGACGTGGAGGATGGACACATGAGCAGACTGATCGCCGGCGCCATCGCGGCGTCGATGGCCCTCGCGCCGAGCCTTGCGTCGGCGGCCGACGCGGCGCGCGGCAAGGAACTGTGGGAAGCCCGCTGCACCGGCTGTCACTCGCTCGACGCCAACCGTGTCGGGCCGTTGCACAAGGGCGTGTTTGGCCGCGAGGCGGGCACCGCGCCCGGCTTCTCCTACTCGCCGGCGCTGAAGAACGCCGGTCCGACGTGGGGCGAGACGACGCTCGACAAGTGGCTGGCCGGGCCATCCCAGTTCGTGCCCGGCAGCCGGATGGGATTCTCCGTCGGCGAGGCGACCGATCGCGGCGACATCATCGCGTATCTGAAGAGCGTGTCGGGCCGCTGATCCCGGTCCGTCGCGTTCGCCGGAGCCGTTCAGGCGGATCCGGTGGATGGGGCCGCCGGGCCGGGAGCGCGTCCAGTCCCCCGCTGGCTTCCCGCGCCCGGCGTCTTCGGCGCTCGCGGCAAGGAGCGCCCGTCGCGGCGCAACGCCGCGCGACCGGCCGGCGCCACGATCACCATCGCGCCGAGCCCATCGACCTGCACACGATCGACGAGGCCACGATCACGCGCTTCTTCCCACACCGTCAGACGCGGACACGAGGTTCGCCAGACCTCGATCAGCTCGGCGTAGGGCCTGGGCTGCCTCGCGACCCATTCGACGAGATCGAGGATCAGCGGATCGAGCGTGTCGGTCATGGGCGCTTCCCGGTTCCCGTCAAGTCATGGCCAGCAGCCAGGTCGCGTGGCCGACATAGTACGTCGCGATCGCGAGGATCAGCCTGTCCGCATATCTTCGGAATTGCGCGTCCGTCATTGCCTCCAGCACGCGCCGCGCCAGGGTCGTGCCCAGCATCGAGGCGGCGATGGCGAGACCGACCATGACGGGATCGAGCGTGCCGACCTCGGCGACGATGCCGCCGAAATAGATCAGCTTCATGAGATGGCCGAACACCTGGCAGATCGCCTTGGTCGCCACCAGCTGCTTGCGGTCGAACATGCCGCCGAGAAAGTAGGTGTCGAGCAGCGGTCCCGAGACGCCGGTCAGCAGCATCAGGCTGGTGCAGAGTGCGCCGAAGATCGTGCCGTGCAGCAGATTGCCGGGATCGGGCTTGAGCGAGGCGGGAGCGAGTCGCACCACGAAGGGCGACAGGCCAAGGAAAAGCAGGGCTATGGGCCGCGTCGGCGTGTAGCTGACCAGCGACCACAGTCCCAGCGCGACGGCGCAGCCCACCATGTAGAAGCCGACCGAGCGCCACTGTATGTGGGCGCGCCACAGGAAGGCGCGCCAGCCGTTGGACGCCATCTGCGTCACGCCATGCAGCATCATCGCCGCCGGCAACGGCATGAGCATCAGCAGCACGCCCATCAGGATCAGGCCGCCGGCCATGCCGAACACCCCCGACAGGAAGGCGGTGGCGACCATGACGGCGCAGAGGAGGGCAACGAGGGCGGCGGACATGGTGCTTTTGTGCCCGTCGTGGCAGGCGGACGCAAACGGCGTTATGTTGGCCTCGGCATGAGTTTTTCCGAGGCTGGATGCGCGCGCTACCGTCGCTCAACGGACTGAAGGCGTTCGAGGCCGCGGCGCGTCTGGGCGGGTTCGCCGCCGCCGCCACCGAACTGAACGTGACGCCGGCCGCCGTCAGCCGGCTGGTCCGCCTGCTGGAACAGCGGCTGGGTCTGGCGTTGTTCGAGCGCCACGCCAACCGCCTGACGCCGACCGCGGCCGCGATCGCCTATCGCGACGGCCTGACGCGTCTCTTCGACTCGCTTGCGACGCTGACCGGCGAGGTGACGATGCTCGGTCGGGCGCGCGCCCTGACCGTGGGCGTCGGACCGACCTTCGCCATCCGCTGGCTGATTCCGCGCTTGGCCGACTTCCGGGCAGCCGCGCCCGATATCGACGTCCGGATCACGACCGGCGGCATCGGCGTGCCGTTCGCCGACGACTGGAGCTGCGGCATCCGTCTGGGCGACGGCGACTGGCCGGGCTTCGTCGCCGAGCCGCTCTTCGCCGCCGATCTGCTGCCGGTCTGCGCGCCGGCGCTGGCGTCGCGTCTGAAGCGCCCGGCCGACCTGCGGCGCGCCAGCCTGCTGCGGGTGGCGCACGCGCGCGAGGACTGGCCGCTGTGGCTGGCGGCGGCAGGCGCGGCGGACGTGACCGCGGCGGGGCCGTCGTTCGAAGTGTATGGGCAGGCTTTGCAGGCCGCCGCCGACGGGCTCGGCGTGGCGATGGGAATCCGGCCCTACATCGACGACGATCTGGCGGCCGGCCGTCTGGTCGCGCCGTTCACCCTGTCGGTGCCCAAGGGCAGGCGATGGTATCTGGTCTACCGCGCCGCGCGCGCGGCGGAGCCGGGCTTCGTCGCGTTTCACCGCTGGCTTGCGGCGGCGGCCGCAGGCAAGTCCGCCGGCGCGCGTCGCCGGGTCAGGCGACCAGTCTGAGCGCGAGCAACAACGTCAGGGTCGTCGACACCGACAG